>JALOOL010000164.1 GCA_025454425.1 Hydrococcus sp. Prado102
AAGGTATGTAAGATACAGAGGGTGAAAACCCTCTTGCTCGTTCCACTGCCAGCCTCTTATACGGACTGGCTATTTCTCACTCGCAATTAATTCCTGTATGATGAATTTGGTTTTAAGGAATTATTACTGTTGTGGCGATCGCGTTTGAGCTTGACGTTCTAGTTGCTCCAGTTCTAGGATATAAAACTCTTGAGACTTTTGTTGTCCGATCGCGATGGTTTCGTATTTGGCTTCTCCTTTAATCGATACAATATCGCCAGAAGCTGGGAGCGCTCCTTGAGTAACAACCCAAACCGTCCCCGTGTCGTCTTGTAGCTGATATGCGCCACTGCCTAAAAATGGAGCGCGATCGCCAACCTTCCCTTTAAGATAAACGACTTTTGACGCTCCCTGTTGCTGTAGCTGAGAAATTGGCACTCCAGAGGGATTCGAGAGCGCTGCATTAAGATTTCCTGAAGAATTGCAACCGATTAATCCTATCCCCAAGAACAAAGAAAACAAACTGTACTGCCACCGTCTAAACTTTTGAGAGATCATTGCTCCATCCATTCAGCAAACTCTTGAGACATCCTAATCTAATAAGATAATGATTGACGAATGTAGTTCCAACCCATGCTTTCTCACGCAACAAAAATTCTAGACGGTAAGGCTTTAGCCCAAAAAATCCAGCTTCAATTAAAAGAGCGCATTCGAGTACTAGAACCCAAAATCGGACGATCTCCAGGATTAGCAGTAATCATGGTCGGTGATAATCCAGCGAGTGCCGTTTACGTTCGCAACAAAGAACGCGCTTGCGAAAAGGTGGGTATTACTTCATTCGGTCGTCATTTTCCGACACAAACCTCTTATGAAGAACTAAAACAAGCGATCGAAGAACTCAATCAAGATTCGCGAGTCGATGGCATTCTCGTTCAATTACCCTTACCCGACCATCTTGATGCAGTAGCTTTATTACATACTATCCATCCCGATAAAGATGCAGATGGATTGCATCCAACTAATTTAGGACGATTGGTACGTACAGAAGCTGGTTTGCGTAGTTGCACGCCTGCGGGGGTTATGCGTCTTTTGCAAGAATACAAAATTGAATTGTCAGGAAAACACGCCGTTGTTGTCGGTCGAAGTATTTTGGTGGGTAAACCTCTGGCATTAATGTTTCTAGAAGAAAATGCCACTGTAACTATCGCTCATTCTCGCACTCAAGACTTAAGCAGCATGACTCGTCAGGCAGATATTCTTGTTGCAGCAGTCGGACGACCTAATTTAATTACAGCAGATATGGTAAAACCTGGTGCAGTTATTATCGATGTGGGTATCAATCGAATAGAGAAAGACGGAGAATCTAAATTGGTAGGAGATGTTGATTTTAACGCGGTTGCAGAAGTTGCTCGATATATTACTCCCGTTCCTGGAGGGATTGGGCCGATGACGGTGGCGATGTTGTTGAGTAATACGGTGGAAAGTTATAGTAAAAAGTTTTCAGATTGAGCAAATATTATTTTTTATTGATGCGATCGCGTTTCGATTCTAAGAGGATGTTTGAATTAACTAGCAACTTGGGTTGGAATAGTGGAATGGGCAAATCTTGTTGAAGATGTGAAAAACACAGATGTAGGCGTACAAAATTGGTTTTCTGAGCAACAGATTGAGGGAGAGCGCGTTCTTCAAAAAGCACAAGGATGAATACAGAATCCCGATGGAACGATCGCACTTGTAGCTCAATCGTCAACTGTTTCGCCACAAAATCCAAATTTTCAGCTTTCTGATTGTTCTAAAACTTCTCAAACAGATTATAAAAACTAAAATTAATTAAATCTAATCGAAGTCTCGCTCTGGCTTAAATGAGAAGTGTCTCCATTTAATTCCATTTCCCATGTTTCGTTATCAAGGACTAATTTTACCAAACAACAAAGGGCAGCATTAACCGTTGGATTTCCCTTTACCAATCCTCTAGTTGCTGCTAATACCGTTATTCCATGACCGACTAATAAAATATCTTCAGAAAATTCTGTTACTAATTGCCGTGCTGTTTGGGCTGTGCGCTGCATTACCATTTCTTCGCTTTCAGGATATTGAGGAATAATTTTAGAGGAGTAGTTCCAATCAATTCGGGAATAATGTTGTGCCAGAAAGTTTTTTGGATGCGTTTGAGGCGCTTCTGTCATCCAATAGGGATTTAACCATTCACTCAAGCCAGCTTCTATTTTAATGGGTAAATTTAGTTCTTGGGCAACGCGATCGGCTGTTTGTATCGTTCTTAAAAAAGGAGAAGAAAAAATATGAGAAATGTTTTCTTGTTTGAGTCTTTTACCAAGTTCTGTAGCTTGGATTAATCCATCTTCCGATAGAGGTGGGTCGTAGCGTCGTTGTGCTGTTTTAAACCATTCAGGAGTAACAAAATCAAGTCGATTTCCGTGTCTGGCAATCCATACTATTTGAGGCACGATTAAATTTTAAATTTAAGTAATGTCTGAATCAGTTTAAAGTTTTTAAGCGTTTTTGTATAGGTGAGTCAAATTGATACGCGATCGCCGAACGCAAATATGTTAACATATAATAAATTCCAAGACTTTTTTGTATTAAAAATAACATTCTCTTCTCTACTTGATTTTGACATCGCGATCGCATGAATGGAGCGGCAAAATCGATCTCGCCGACAAAATTTAACTTATTTTTTTAATCTATCTTTAGATAGTTGACATATTTTGTATTATTTATATAAATCGTTTTAGACCAAGTGACAATAAGCAAACTTATTAAGCTAACAATAGTTTTTTCTTTTTTTTCTTATCAAAATAAAAGGCTAGATTGAAGTATTATTTTCTTTTTAACAAAAATGCTTGGTTTTCTACACCAAAATAATTTTTGAATTTGTTCTTTAAGATGCACATATTCAAGCTTAATCTGGGTACTCTAAAAACTGAAAAGCTCCAAATCATGTAACTTGGTTGCATAACATACTTCTGGAAATTTGTCAAGCGCCGCGCTAATTACTAAAAAATCGCCTAATTTAAAGAACGGATCGGAGGTTACACAGAAACTTTACAATCCTTAACCTATAAGCTAATATTGTTAAGAATCATTGATAAGCCTGCCCAAATATTAAAATAGTAGTGTAAAGGAGATTTAAACTTAAAAACCTTATAGAGACTAGGTTTTGTAGTAAAAAGTCAAATTTTAATTTTTGTGTCGAGCGGTTAATCTCATCAAAATAGTTACACAGTTGTAAATATTTCTCATAATTTTTCTAATCTTTTAAATCCTTTTGAGTCATCCATAACATTCGTTGCACGCATTTCGTCATATTGTCCTCGATTATCCTCTATACCGAATCGCCAATTAGCCAATTATGAAAACTGAGAAAAGCTCAACAGATCCTGTCCGCGCCTACTTAAAAGAAATTGGTCGCGTTCCCTTGCTAACTCACGAAGAGGAAATATTTTATGCAAAGCGCGTACAAAAATTAGTTGTTTTGGAAGAACAGAGAAGAACTCTTGCCCTAAAACTTGGCAAAGAACCGACTGATGCAGAATGGGCGGCTTTTGCTCAGATTGCGGAAGCAGAACTGCAAAACTGTATTGCAGCAGCAGAAGCCGCTAAACGTAAAATGGTAGAAGCAAATTTAAGATTGGTTGTATCGGTCGCCAAGAAATACCTCAAGCGCAATCTTGACTTATTAGATTTAATTCAAGAAGGCACAATTGGAATGCAACGAGGCGTTGAAAAGTTCGATCCAACCAAAGGCTATCGCTTTTCTACTTATGCCTATTGGTGGATTCGTCAAGCCATTACCCGTGCTATTGCAGAGAAAAGCCGTACTATTCGCTTACCTATTCACATCACAGAAAAACTCAATAAAATTAAAAAAGCCCAACGTCAACTCGCTCAACAAAATGGTCGAGCGGCTAGTATTGGCGAACTAGCACAAGAGCTAGATTTAACGCCCAAACAAGTACGGGAGTATCTAGAAAAAGCGCGTCAACCTTTATCTTTAGATCTACGAGTAGGCGACAACCAAGATACCGAATTGGGAGAATTATTAGAAGATACCAGTCTTTTACCAGAAGATTATGCAACTCACTCCTCGCTACAAATAGATTTGGAGAAATTGATGGCAGATTTAACGCCTCAACAGCGAGAAGTGTTAGCATTACGGTTTGGACTATCTGACGGACAGCCTTTAACGCTTGCTAAAATTGGCGTTCGCCTCAATATCAGTCGCGAACGAGTCAGACAAATCGAACGAGAAGCACTCTCAAAATTGCGTCAGCGCAAAGCAACCATTAGAGAGTATTTAGCGAGTTAAATGAAGGGAAAAGAAAAAAGGTTAAAGAAAAAACTAGACTTTTCTCCTTACTTGTTCCCCAAAGAAAAGTAGTAAGTAGGCGGTCATAATTAAACGTAAGCATGGTGGGCAATTAACAGTTATCCGTAGAGACGCGATATATAGCGTCTGTACACCAGTGACCAGTAATGGAAGGCTTCCGGGCAGAAGGATATTTAACTAGTTTTTTCCCCTACTCCCTTGTCCTCAAGAGTCCCCCAAGTCTTTTAATTACGAATTACGTAGGCGTAGCCCGTCTGAAAGACGTACCGACGCGGACTTCCACGAAGTGGAGGAGCATCGACGAATTACGAATTATTAAGTCACTGGTTACTGCATTGCCCACCCTACAATGTTTTTTAGCTTACGATGTGGGAGAAAGAGCCAATTTTTGATTGATGGATTGAATGTAGTTTTCATCAACGTGCGTTCCTTGGTTAAGAACTACTAAATCGAGATTTGGTTTAGCTTTGATATATTTGTAGAGTTCTTGATAGTAGTCTAGCTTATCAATTCCGCTAGCGGCTTCGTCGAGAAAAATTCCGCTGAGGTTGTAATACTTATAATAATGCGATCGCAATAAATTTAACCAGCCTAGACATTAAATAGCGAGCGGTTATCAGTCATTATGAGAAAGCAAGTTGCTAGTTACAAGTATCTTGGTTTTCGCTCCTCTATAGATCCTCGATTTCCCTGTGTCCGGTCTTGTAAAGGGGGAGGAAAGGGAGGTCAAGGGAAACACAGAGATAGAAAAATCTAAAATTTATAACTAGCAACTTAGGTTACGCTCGTTAGCGATAAGATCGTTTATTCTGAATCGCTTGCCGAGCCTGAGTTAAGCTGGGTTAACTTGCTTATAGTACGCCTGCGTTTGCCAGTCCCAGAATAGCTCCTGTTCCCAAGATATGACCCAAGCAAACAGTCCCTATAAAAGCACCTAAGCTCAATTCCAATCCGGGGAAAGGAAGTTGAGGGCCTACATTTTTGTACTTAATGGTCGCTCTACCAATAGCGATCGCGAGAACATTACAAATAAACATCACAAGAGCGACTTTCGGATTCCATTCTACAGTCTGGGCAACTGTAGAGGCAGCAAGCAATAATGTTGAGTACATCAAATGATTTTCTCCTTAATTTTTCTTTAAAACGTTTGATGTTATATATCTTTTACCAGGATTGGAATCTATTTTAAATAAGTGTTGCAATACTTAGTAATTAAATGAAGTTTTGTAAATAATTGGCAATAGCGTTTCTCAAATAGATGAAGGACAGTTTAGGGAATAAGCAACAGGGGACAGGGAAATTAATGTGCTTCTCCTAACTGATTGCTATAAATTGCAACGAAAGTTGAATCTATCAAAGTTTGATAGCTATTTCTAAGGGATTAACTCGAACTTGAATACTATCTCCATAATTTAGACCTTCGATTAAAGGAGCTAAAATTTCTAGCGTTGAATTATCTTGAAAATGAGTTTTTTTTGTTTCGGGATGGGGATAATAAATCAAAGACTTATAGTAAATATTTTTATAGATAACTTGACAGCGTGAAAAAGAGAAGTGTTCGGGAGGATGTTGAGAAGTCCACTCAACATTTCGGAAGGTATATTCTGGGTGTTCAACTGTAAAAGTATGGGGACTAATCGATACATTTAACGTACCTGGAAAAAAAGCAGTCAAATCCAATCCTAATTTTTGAAAAAAAGGGATTTGCATGGCAATAGATCCTCCAGGATAAGGACTATTGGATACTACACCAGAAGCAATTTGATGACCCTGCTTAATTATCCCATCAACTGTTATCCACTTATTTTGCACGATCTCTTGGCGTACTTTTTGGCTTTTTGCGATATTCTAGATCGGAATTCGTTTAATTCAAAGCGATCGCTATTCATCATCATGCAAGTTTCTTCCCCTACTAACCAGTCTATTGATGTTCGCACCTGTCCGATTAATTTAGATTGTTGGTATGTCGTCGCGCGTAGTAGCGAAGTCAAAGACAAGCCTCTTGGGGTAACATTATGGCATCAGGCGATCGTCCTCTATCGAGATAAGCTAGGTAAAATTCACGCGCTAGAAGATCGTTGTCCCCATCGTCAAGTCAAACTCAGTCACGGACAAGTAATCGGAAATCAACTTGAATGTGCTTATCATGGATGGCGTTTTACTTGGGAGGGAAATTGCGCTACCGTTCCCTATCTTGCTCCCAATCAAAAGTTACCTAATTGTAAAATTCGCTGCTATCCAGTACGAGAATTAGACGGATTTATTTGGTTATTTCCTGGCGATATCAATAACTTAAATAATAACGCCATACAACCGATGGGAGTTCCAGAATGGGAGCATCTTAATTACATCGCTACGGTTTCTCTTATTGAGTGTAAAGGACATTATTCTTTTTTGATAGAGAACCTGATGGATATGTATCACGGTCATTTACACGATAATTATCAAGCTTGGACATCAGCAATATTAAAAGATATATCCGCAGATGATAAACGAGTAGATGCTCGTTACGAAGCACAAAGCTATTATAAAATTGATAAAATTTGGTCGATTTCTCAGTTATTTTTTCCTGCTTTGCGCCGTCTCCATACCGAACCTTTAGATGTTAGCTATATTTATCCTCATTGGGTATCGACATTAGGAAAAGATTTCAAAATTTATTGTTTATTTTGTCCGATTGATGAAACGACAACGCGTGCTTATTTAATTCACTTTACTTCTCTCAATGCCTTCCGACGCTTGCATAAATTACCTATCTGGTTTCGTCGATTTGTTAAAGATAGTTTATTTGGTTCGGCTCAAAAACTATTAGATGGTTTAGTGCGTCAAGATGTTGAAATGATCGAACAAGAACAGCAAGCCTATCTCAACAATCCTCGCCATCGCACTTATGAATTAAATCCTGTAATTAGTAGCGTACAAAAATTAATTCGCCAACAAGTAAAAAAATCCTTTTAAAAATTTTCATCTCCGATTTCTAATGAATCAATAAATTCTTCAAAAGATTTGCTTTGTTCGTATCTATTGTTATTAGCTATCGCGTTTAACATTCCTCGACTAGTAGGTTGAAAACCTGCCTCAAAAAAAGTGTTTTCGTCATAATAAGACCCTCTTAAATCGGTTTCAGTTAAATTAACTTTGTAGAAACTAGCACCCTCTAAATTAGCACCTTGTAAATTTGCGCCATTTAAAAGAGCTTCATTTAAAAATGCTCCTACTAAACAAGCATTGCTTAAATTGGCTTCTGTGAGATTTGCTCCGATTAGATTGGCTTTGGTTAAATTAGCACCGCTTAAATTTGCTTTAGTCAAGTTTACTCGCGTTAGGTAAGTCTCTATTAAATTAGCTTGGCTGAGATTGGCGTTACTAAAATTCGCTCTAGTAAATTCAGCTTTATTGAGGGTAACGCCAACTAAATTTGCTTCGATTAAATTGACATTAGGGAAATATCTTTTTCCAGCAGCATATCTCTTTTTAAGTCCAGATACTCGTTTGGCAACTCGCTCTAAATCTTGCATATTTTTTATCCCAATTATCGACAGTTACAATTGGAAAGTTAATTTTCTATTAAAATATTATCTTGACAGTTTATTTGTTACATTTTGCGATCGCCTTTGCTGCTACCCTTTAAGTTAAGCTTGAGAACCACTCTCCCCTTTGACGATCGCCGAACCAATTAAATGTGCAATTCGTAATGCTTCGGGAACGTTACCGCGATCGCTGAGTTTTCCTAATATTTTCGCGATCGTTTGTGGATTAGCGCCGAATACTTGAAAATAAAACGGCGGATATTCATAAATCTTACCCGCACGGCCCATAATTTCTAATCGTTTTTGGGAATCGGGTAATCTCTCAAGCGCGTTTTTAATCTTGTCAAAATTAGGAACTTTTCGCATCACCGCCACGCAAGGACGTTCTAATCTCGTCGCTAGCAATGGTAAATCGATAACATTGAATCCCCCCAAACAAATTCCATCCAATAAAACGAGATGTAACTGAGGTAAAAATTTTCCGCCGACGAGTAATTTACACAGATTATCCGTCCCATCCCATCCATCCGCCTCTACTTCTCCCCACACCATCCCTTCAAAACGAGTTCCCGCACAAACGACTCCCGCCACGCCAACCGGATTTCCCGCGTGACGGATAAAAGGCGCATCATCAAAGCCAACCACTCGAATGATGCGATCGCGCCTTAGTAAGATTTCTAGTTCCATCTTGTCAGCGATCGCGTTTTGCTACTCGTACTAAATTATTGCAATTGTTTCGCGAAGTTTTTGATTAGCAACTCAATTATGTTGGACTTCAAGCACGAGCTTGTGTGATAATGATTATCATTACAACAAATAAAAGTGCTAATCCCGTTTGGAATTAGTTTCTGAAGCGATCGAGTTAGTCAAAATTTAACGCGATCGCACGTACTTCTGTGTATTTCCGTTCGATTTTTTGTTGTTTAATTCATTCATCAAAAACTCATCTATGACCTTATCTAAGTCCGAACCGACTGCTATAAAACAGATTAAAGATTCTTTCCCAAATCTGACTACCGAACATAAATCTCCTGTTTCAGAAAAGGACATGATTCAGGCAGTACGGACTTTACTGTTAGGATTGGGAGAAGATCCCGATCGCGAAGGGTTAAAAGATACGCCCAAAAGAGTAGTTAAAGCCCTACAATTCCTAACATCGGGATATCATCAATCTCTCGATGAATTGCTCAACGGAGCAGTTTTTCACGAAGATACCGACGAAATGGTACTGGTACGAGACATCGATCTTTTTAGTTCTTGCGAACATCATATCCTACCCATTTTAGGTCGCGCCCACGTTGCCTATATTCCCGATGGAACGGTGATTGGACTGTCAAAAATCGCTCGTATTTGTGAGATGTATGCCAGACGCTTGCAAGTGCAAGAAAGATTAACTTCGCAAATTGCCGATGCTATACAAGGGTTATTAAAACCGAAAGGCGTAGCGGTTGTTATCGAAGCCACTCATATGTGTATGGTGATGCGAGGCGTTCAAAAACCTGGTTCTTGGACTTCTACAAGTGCGGTAAGGGGAGTCTTTGCAGAAGATGCGAAAACTCGTCAAGAATTTATGAGTTTAATTCGGCACAATCCTAATTTTCATTAAATTATAAACGTAAACAGCGTGCCCTAGTAGAGGTGAGCGATCGCTCATCTCTACTTTCCCAGAGATAGGAAAATGAATCAAGATTTTCTTTGGATTGAAGGATTAAAATGTCTCGTTTAAATATCTCTCTTTCGGATTCTCTCCCTATTATTCCTAAAATAGGAATGCCAGTCACTATTATTACTGGTTTTCTCGGAAGTGGAAAAACAACTTTACTCAATCATATTATCGAGAATAAACAAGGATTAAAAGTTGCCGTTTTAGTCAACGAATTTGGCGATATTAATATCGATTCTCAACTACTTGTGTCAACCGAAGAAAATATATTAGAGTTAAGTAACGGTTGTATTTGCTGCACGATTAATGATAGTTTAGTCGAAACTGTCTACCAGGTTTTAGAACGAGAAGAGAAAATTGATTATTTAATTATTGAAACCACTGGTCTAGCCGACCCTTTTCCTATTATTCTGACTTTTTTAGGGACTGAATTAAAGTTTTTAACTCAGGTGGATTCGATTATTACTTTAGTCGATTCGGAAATGTTTACTCCCGAACACTTTGATAGTGATATTGCGCTTCGACAAATTAAATATGGCGATATTATTATACTCAATAAATTAGATAGAGTCGATGACAGAAAACTAAAAAAATTAGAAGATTTTATTCAAGAGAATAAAGCAGGAGTCAGAATTGTTCGCAGTCAATATGGCAAAGTTCCGTTGGCATTACTTTTAGGAGTTGGATTAACTCAAGAAGATATTTATATCAGTCAAATAAAAGAGTTTCAGCGCGATCGCAAATCTTCTGGTTATCATATAGAAAATGATGGATTCGTAGCAGTATCTTTTGAAAGCGATCGCGCTTTCAATTTACATCAATTTGAGAATTTTATCGTCGAACAAATGTCCCATAACGTCTTTCGTGCCAAGGGTATTCTTTGGTTTAAAGAAAGCGAATCGAGACATATATTTCAGCTTAGTGGAAATCGTTACGAACTCGAAGCAGATGAATGGCAAACAAAACCCAAAAATCAACTTGTTTTAATCGGTCGTAATTTAGATACCGCACTAATCCACCGACAACTAACAAACTGCTTAACTCCCGATTCTCAAAATGTAGAATTTGTTCTTCCCAACATACCTTTTTAGAAGATGAATTTATTTTCGACAGGAAAACCAAAAGCTAACCCAGAAAAAATTCAGCAAGTAAAAAACTGGATTTATCAAGTGTTTGAGATTGACGAACAAATTACTATATCGTTGAATCAACTACAATGCACGGAACCTGGTTGTCCCCCCCTTGAAACCGTTATCGTCATTATGGACGAATCTAAGCAACGGTATAAAATCCATAAGTCAATTGCCGATATTGAACGAGAAGATATCTTGCAATTACAACACAAACAATAAAAATTTTACTATGTCTAAACATACAGTTTTTGTCTGCAAATCTTGTTTTTTTTCTCTCGAACGGCGAGATTATTTAGGACAAAGAGGTGGGAAATATCTGTGCGTTCGCCTTCAAAATTTGGCACAAGATTGGCAATTAAAAAATGATTTTTTCATTCAAGAAGTCGAGTGTTTGAGTGCCTGCAATCGTCCTTGTGTAGTTGCGTTTGCCGCACCCAAGAAAACAACTCTCATGTTTGGAGATTTACCACCTCTTAATAGTGCATCTGTCGTGTTGAAATTTGCCGAGCAATATTTTGAGAGTTATGATGGATTAATTAAGCGTCAAGACCGTCCTGAAGTTTTACAAAAAGGAATTTTAGCTCGTATTCCTCCCTTACCAGCCTTAAGTATTGCGACACAATAATTAGCGTAACGAGTTGACTTACAGGAAAAATTGATAGCGCGATCGCGACTATTTTGAATAAAATTATGAAGCAGTGCGATCGCGCATTGCCAATATCAATAGCAAAGCATGAATTCCACCCAAAGCAATTGCCCAGACAAATTCTTTAACAAAAACTCCCCAAAGAATTGCTAGGGTAAAAACATGAGATTGTCCCATCGATAGACCCGCTAAAAAGACAAGTCCTTCAAACAATACATATCCACTTAAAAACGTAATTCCCAACCATAAACAGTGACCCGTCCATCTTTCCCGACTAAACTGAGGTCTAGCGATCGCAATTAATGCTACTACAATCGTTCCCGCACCCATAACCAATCCCCAAATCAGAGATTCAATGGTTTGGGGGTATTGACGCACTGTAAAACCATAGATTTGATTGACTAACCAGACGAGCAAGGGAATCGCGATCGCTTTTTGGCGAGTCAGAGATATTCCAGCGACAGTCGCGAATCCCACAAGTGGGGAATGGGGAGAGATTAAACTGCTGGCGCTGCCAATGGCAATGAGGAGAAATGACCAAAGCTTGCTCTGGGCAACAGAACGATGTGCTATTTCCCATCGATTTATTTTTTGGGAAGAGGCGATCGCAGCTTCAGGATTACTCATAACTACTACCCCATTTTTTTAGATTGCTGCTTTGACTAGTTGCTCGCTAATATAATAATAATCATTCTCGCATTAATTCGAGAAGATTGCTAATGTTAACCCCATAACTTATTGTAATGCTGCTCGATTAGTGCGATCGCGCGATCGCAACACGAAATCTAACAGTACTTACTCAATACTATCTAACTTATCAAGGGCGTTATTACTCTGGGATCGGTGGAGAATATTCTCTACAATTGTCGATCTCAAGACATACAGCCTGATGCCAAAACTTGAGAATTTGCCTTGTAACTAACTCAGGATGGTAATAATCGAAACGTTGCAAGCTAGGACTAATATTTATCCAAAGAGAATCGGGTTGTACAGACATACAACTTTCCTCAAAAAAGCTGAAATAGATTTTTGGCAGATGGATACACGATCTCGTCTGCGCTATGACTTTTGCAACTCGCACAAGTCAATAGACCTATGGGCAAAAGTCTTAAGAATTGACGCTTTCTAATTTTGGATTTTGGATGAGAGGATTTTGGATTGAGGAATTTTATATTTATGCAAGAGACATTGCCATTAAAGGATTGACGGTACATTTTAAGCGATAGTCGCCCGTAAAAAAAGCACAACGACTGCAAGGAACTTGATGCAACTTTTTGAGATGTACGATTCCCGCTTTAGTAGTTTTCCACAAGCTTAAAAATATTGAGCCGACTAATAGCCAAGCAAAAGCTCCTAATAACAACTGTAATATCATTAACTAATCTCTCTAAAAAATTCAAGATCGAGTAATAATTGGGTGGGAGATTCCCACCCAGTTCTTTATATTCCAAACTCACTCTTTAGTTGAGTTACCCATTGTTGAATTCGCTTTTCAGTTAGTTCGGATTGATTATCTTCATCCAAAGCAAGTCCAACAAACTTGCCATTTTTTACTGCTTTGGATTCGTTAAAATCATAACCGTCAGTTGACCAATAACCTACTGTTTTACCGCCATTAGAAGAAATTTTTTCTTCCAAAATTCCCATTGCATCTTGAAAGTTATCGGAATAACCGATTTGATCTCCCGTGCCAAAATATGCAACTTTTTTGCCAGTAAAGCTAACATCATCTAGCTCATCATTATAATATCCGCTCCAATCGGCTTGTAGTTCTCCAATATCCCAAGTCGGACAAGCAATAATGATATTTTGATACTTATCAAAATCGCTGGCTTCGACTTCAGCAATATCGTGTAAAGTCACAACCGATTCACCGCCAAAAGCTTCTTGAATCATTTCTGCGACTGACTGAGTTTTTCCAGTTGTCGTTCCGTAAAATAGACCAATCTTAGACATTATTTTCTCCTAATAGCTTTTTGCGATCGCAAAAAAGTAAACAAGATAAAACCAGTTGTTTTCTATCTTTCTAGAAAAGACTAACGTTTAGATTTTTCCAGCCAGCACTGTTTGTAAAATGCTTAAATTATCTAACAGCAAATAAGCAAACAATGCTCCGCCAACACCGCCAACTAAAAACGCACCAGAAAATTGACTCCATCCATCGACAGTCTTAAGAGAATCGGGCACATTTGGGACAGATGTTGAATAAGTTAGTCTATCTTTTTGCAATTCTTTTTTAAAAGAAACCGTGCCATAAATAGACAAACAAACGGTCATAATAACAATTAAACTACAAGCAGAAATTAAACCGATTAAATTCGCTTGTTCCGTATCGCGCAAAGGCCCTAGCTTAATAAAAGGGCCGAGAATAAAATATCCATGCGCCATGCCGATTTCTAATCCTCTTGCAAGCGGGGAAAGTCCGCCTCGGTATATCGGTAAATTCTTCAACAAAAAGAGTGTAAAGTCTGACGAATTAACCGGAGTTGAAAGATTGCCCATGTAAGGAGTCCCCGCAAATTTAACTACCGTATCTCCCTTCTTAAAATCAAAACCTGCTGCTTCTCCTCTAGCGCGAATCGCGTGCCAAATGTGCCCTTGCAGGAAAAAGAATGCCAACCAAAAATGTGCATTTGCCAACCAAGTGCGCGATGAGACGACTTCGGGATTGTCGAGAGAAAAATAAGGGAAAAGACCAAACTTAATCGCCAGGGAAGAATAGGCCAAATCCTAAAGTAGCGAGATGAGGAAGCAAGATTAAGCCTTGTTCGTGCATCGGTTGCGCGGGATTGAAACGAGAAATTTCAAATAATGTCATGGCTCCCGCCCAGAAAACAATTAATCCTGCATGGGCAACGTGAGCGCCAAGCAATCGACCCGACATATCAGCGAAACGAGCATTGTTCGCCCACCAAGGAATATCGTTATTGCTCTGCTCTACTAAGCGCGGACTCTCAGAAACTGCGGTCACGGCAATAGATCTCCTTTCCAGTATTAATTGAGAAATAAAATCAATAACTCTGTTGCTTTAAGCTTATGGTATTCTGCTAATTATTGAAAGTAATTCTCGTTTGAATTAGTAAAATTGATAAAGTTAACTTAAATTAACAAGACAAATTAATAGCGCCAACTTCGATCGCGTAGCAATTATCACAGAAGAGTTCGGTTGTGAAAAGATGATTAAATTTACCCCTACGAGCGATCGCGCTCCTATAACTTCTGATATCTTATTAA
>JALOOL010000165.1 GCA_025454425.1 Hydrococcus sp. Prado102
GATCGGCATATATCATATAACGCACGCTCGAAGTACTTTGATAGAAGCGACTGGAAAAACGAGCGACTTCTGTCAAGTTATCTTCCGCGATTGAAGGGGCGACATTTGCTGCTAGCAATAGCCCTAAATCTCGACCAAAGCGAGTGTCATTTAAACGAGCATCTTGCCCAATGGTATTGACCGCCCAAAATGTCAGACCGCTCATCACTAATGAGACGACCAGCGTTGCTGCTGCCATCAATTTAGTCTGAAGGGTAAATTCTGACCACCAGCGACCGATAACTTCTCGAATTGTTTTACAGATAGCCAGCAAGGTTATTTCAAGGGAAAGATTAAAGTGTTTATTAAACTATAAGGTTTTGCCAATTATTATATCGTTTGTACACCTGTATCTTGAATTGCACGGCTGACATAAGCGCGATCGGTTCTCCTAAAGAATCCTGGACTGTTTAAGGCGTCAAAAATCCTAAAATCAACTTATAAATGGCTAGAAAAACGCAGCTATATAAGTTTTAGTTTTAGATAATATAAAGTTTTTTTGTTTCACGCAAAAGAAATGTAAATTGTTAGTTGCTCTAAGCTACTCATGGAATTTTTCTTGCTATGAAGCTTCCAATTTCCAGCCCAACCAGTCCCAAAACAGCACTCCCCAACCAGTAAAACAGGGTTAATCCTTTGTTTCCTAACTGTAAAAGGACAGAGGTATCGAGAGCATAGGTCGAAAACGTAGTGTAAGACCCTAAAAATCCTACAGCAACCAGAAAACGGAGATCTGGGGAAGTAATCGTTCTCTCGACAGTCAGGGTGACAAAAAAACCCATAATTAGTGCGCCCGTGATGTTAATAATAAAAGTGCCGTAAGGAAATCCAGTTCCTAACCAACGAGCAAAGAACAGAGTCAGATAATAACGACTCAACGCACCAGGAATTGCCCCCAAACTAATTGCCAAAGGAGCGCGAATCGCTGAATCGGTTGGGAAGACTAGACCAAAGGTTTTGCCCAATCCATTTAACAAGTGATGAAATAGGCTAGCTAACATTTAAAAACTCCTGGAGCTACAAAAAGATCGAGATTATCAGAGATGACTATAGATTAATACAAGTTTTTTGAGTCGCGATTGCCCAAGGGCAGCGCCAAAGGCGATCGCGTGGAAGCTAAAATCTAGATGGCAAGCGATAGAAACTTCCGTACCGTAGTATTCTTGATGTTTTTAAAAACCTTACACCTGCGATCGTTTCGTAACTATGCAGAACAGCAGGTCGAATTTCAGGCGCAAAAGACAATTTTAGTGGGCAATAACGCTCAAGGGAAGTCTAACTTACTCGAAGCCGTAGAATTGTTAGCGACCTTGAAAAGTCACCGAGCGACGCGCGATCGCGATTTAATATTAGAAGGGGCAGTAGCAGGGCAAATTTTGGCAACTTTAGAAAGATTGCACGGAGAGTCAGAATTGTCAATAACCTTGCGATCGTCGGGACGGCGTACTTTATCGCTCAACCAAGAAGCTTTGCGCCGCCAGATCGATTTTTTGGGCGTTCTCAATGCAGTTGAGTTTTCCAGTCTGGATCTAGAATTGGTACGCGGTGCGCCTGAGTGTCGTCGCAATTGGTTAGATGCGCTTCTCGTCCAAATCGAGCCAGTTTATGCACATATTTTGCATCAGTATCAGCAAGTATTGCGCCAGCGAAACGCTTTACTTAAAGAGATTCGTCAAAAAGAAATGGCAGCGCCTACCTCATCGCCAGATCGAACAATGCCCAATTCCCAACTCGAATGGGATCGACAATTAGCGGAGTTTGGTTCGCGAGTGACGCGACGACGCGCTAGAGTTATAGATAGACTTGCACCTTTAGCGCAAGCTTGGCACGAAAGTATTAGCGGGAAAACGGAACTTTTAGAAATTCATTACATTCCCAATGTCAGTTGTGTAGACGACGATCCAGCTAGCGTACAGCAAGCTTTTTTGGAGAAAATAGAACAGCGTCGTATTGCCGAACAGCAATTAGGAACGTCAGTAGTAGGGCCTCATCGGGATGAGGTTGAGTTTAGAATAAATCATACCCTAGCTAAGTCTTATGGTTCTCAAGGACAGCAGCGTACTTTAGTCCTTGCTTTGAAATTAGCCGAGTTAAAACTAATTGAAGAAGTAGTTGGCGAATCGCCTTTGTTGTTATTGGACGATGTTTTAGCCGAACTCGATCCCAATCGTCAAAATCAATTACTCGATGCTATTCAAGACCGTTTTCAGACTTTAATTACCACGACTCATCTTAATTCTTTTGATGCTCAATGGCTGAAATCTTCTCAAATTCTTTCGGTCAAAGCAGGAGCGATCGCCTAAATCAGTTATCAGTGACCAGTGACCAGTTATCAGGCGTAGGTTGGGTTTCTTTCCTCAACCCAACCTACTGTTTATGTACTATTTATGTGCTTAAAAAATAAATTAAAAATACAAAATGATACTGTTTTTCTACAAATGCAAATTAAATTATTACATACAAACAGACGTTTTAATTAAGTATTCAAAAATATTATAAAGCTTATGAATCGCTTTCTATCTTTTTCTACTTATTTCTACTTCTTTCTAATTAAGATGGGACTGACATCCTAGCGCGATCGCAATAATCTAAAACTAGCTTATTAAAACGTATTTAATAGGAGGAGTGCCGATGAAAAGATTCATTTCAGGAATCATTGCTACAAGTGTTTTAGGAACTACTGTTTTAGTGCCATCGCAACCTGCTTCTGCTGACTTGATAAAAGATGCGGCTATTGGTGCTGCGACGGGAACTGTTGCAGGAGAAGTTATCGGTCATGGTAGTACTTGGAAGAATGCGGTAGGAGGGGCGGCAGCAGGTGCAGCCGTTAGCGCTACTCATAATAGACGTGGCGATCGCGTTCCTAGCCTCATCCAAGATGCCGCTGTCGGTGCTGCTGCTAATGCCGTTGTGGGAGAAGTTACGGGCAATGGTTCGCTGGGCAGTAATGCAATTAATGGTGCGGTTACTGGTGTAGTCGTCAACGTCACAAAATAACGATTAACCGCTCCTGTTAGCAATTTTTATTAAATAAATAAGGAGGTGCGAGCGTAAAAATAAGAAATGAATAGGGTGACTTATCTTCGATTTCCTTAAGGAAATCGAGCGCTAATTGGGAAACTTATTGACAAATTAAACCTACCGAACAGGTAGGTTTTTTACTTTAGCTGGTATAAAATGAGTGAATTAATAATTTCTCTTGCGGGTTGATAGTCTTTACTCAAATCGCACTTTTCTCAATTCTGGCGCTCTATCATAGTAATAGGAAGCCCAGCTACACTGAGACTGTGACTACTTCGACTGACATACTAACTTTAGTTAAAGACAAAGAACGCTTAGAAAATCGCCTCAAAGAAATTCCCGCCGAACCTGGGGTTTATTTGATGCGCGATCGCAATGGCGATATTCTCTATATTGGCAAATCCAAAAAACTGCGATCGCGCGTTCGTTCCTATTTCCGCGACTCGCAACTCCTGAGTCCCCGCATCGCTACGATGGTTCAGCAGGTTGCGGATATCGAGTTTATCGTCACCGATACAGAAGCAGAATCTCTAGCACTAGAAGCGAATCTTGTCAAGCAACATCAACCTTATTTTAACGTGTTGCTTAAAGATGACAAGCGATATCCTTACGTTTGCATTACTTGGTCGGAAGATTACCCGCGCATCTTTATTACCCGCAAGCGACGCATCGACAACGAGAAAGATAAATTCTATGGCCCTTATGTAGATACGCATTTATTGCGCTACACTTTACACATCATAAAACGTACCTTTCCCTTACGCCAGCGTCCGCGACCATTATTTAAAGATCGTCCTTGCTTAAACTACGATATCGGTCGCTGTCCTGGAGTGTGTCAGCAGTTGATTTCTCCCGAAGAGTATCGCCAAACCGTTCAGAAAGTCGCGATGATATTTCAAGGACGGACGGGAGAGTTAATTGAGACTTTGACTTCTCAAATGGAGAAAGCAGCAGAAGACTTGAATTTTGAAGCAGCAGCGACAATTCGCGATCGCATTAAAGCATTAAGCGCACTCAACGCCGATCAAAAAGTCGCTCTTCCTGACGATACCATTTCTCGTGACGCGATCGCGTTAGCTAGCGACGAACAACACTGTTGCATTCAACTATTTCAAATTCGTGCGGGTCGTTTAGTCGGTCGTTTGGGATTTTTTGCCGACTCGCGATCCTTACCTTCTGGTGCTATCTTACAACGGGTACTAGAAGAACATTATCGCATGGCAGAATCGGTCGAAATTCCCAGCGAAATTTTAGTCCAACACGAACTACCCGATGCAGAAATCTTAACTGAATGGTTGAGCGACAGAAAAGGTCGTAAAGTAAATATTATCGTTCCCCAAAGACAAACCAAAGCGGAATTAATCGAGATGGTGGAACGCAATGCTAAATACGAACTAGAACGCACTCAACGCTTAGCAGATCGCAATCTTCAATCCCTGCAAGATTTAACAGAAATTCTCGATTTACCCGACATTCCCAAACGAATTGAAGGATACGATATTTCCCACATTCAAGGGTCTAATGCAGTTGCATCGCAAGTTGTTTTTATTGATGGCATTCCTGCTAAACAACACTACCGCCATTACAACATTAAAAATCCCGATGTTAAAATCGGTCACTCCGATGATTTTGCTTCTTTAGCAGAAGTGATTCGCCGTCGCTTTCGCAAATATCATCAAGGAGAAATATCCAAAGAAAACGCAGAAGATTTTCCCGATTTAGTCATGATAGATGGCGGGAAAGGACAACTCTCATCAGTGGTCGCAGTCTTGCAAGAAATGGACTTATTACAAGAGGTGAAAGTTGTTAGTTTAGCTAAACAAAGAGAAGAAATCTTTCTTCCTGGAGAATCCTTACCTTTAAAAACAGATTCCGAACAACCAGGCGTACAATTGCTGAGGAGATTAAGAGATGAAGCACACCGATTTGCGATTAGTTTTCATCGCCAAAAACGATTGAATAAAAGCAGGCGATCGCGTTTAGATGAGATTCCAGGATTGGGTTTTCATCGTCAAAAACTTCTCTTAGCGCATTTCCATTCTGTTGATTACATTCGCGAAGCTTCTCTCGAACAATTAATGGAAGTTTCTGGAATTGGTCGTCAGTTAGCGCAGGAAATTTATGATTATTTTCATCCAGCGTAAGTTAGAGGCTATTTATCAAGTAAAACAACAAAGATTATTGCTCGCCAACCTTCGCCAAACTCGCATCAATTAAAACCGAAAGCGTATTTTGAGCAAATGTCGCTCCATCAGGCGATCGTTCGATAGTTGCCATCAAACTAGCTCCGCCAATAAGAAGAAGATACTGCTTGGAAAAAGCATCGGGATTTTTTACTCCTGCTTCTGTTGCCAAGCGTATAATGATTTGGCGAATAGATTCGCGCAAATCGATAGAAACGTGATGCGCTTTATGAGATGCGTCTGCAATTTCCAGCACGGCGTTAATAAACGGACATCCTCGAAATCCAGGAGAAGCATACCACTCGCGCAATACGTCAAATGTGGCTAACAGTCGCTCTTTTGGGTTATTGCCACGCTCTGTTACTGCGGTTTCAAACCATTGAATCCATTGTTGGGCGCGATATTTCATCACTTCCTCAATCAGTGTATCCTTTGAGGCAAACCAACGGTAAAGCGTTCGCTTCGCCACTCCTGACTCTGCAATTACCTCGTTAATCCCAACATAGGGAATTCCTTTTTCATAAAAAAGTTTTGATGCGGTTTCCAGAATTTGTTGCCGAGCAACACTCGATTCGGTAGTCATAGCTTTTTCCATCAACAGGGTAGACAAATTTGTCTCCATCAGTTTATACTACCAGCAAGTCTGGGTAGACAAGTTTGTCTACTTTTAGCAAGCTCAAAGAGGAATTTCTGCTATGAATGAGAATGCAAATGTCGCTACTGGTTTGCAACTGGATTTCAATAAATGGAAAATTGTCTATGTTGCAGTTGCAATGAGTGCCGTACTGAGTGCGATCGCGCTTACAATGTATGGGATTGAAAAGAAAGGAATTATTCATTGGCTCGATGCAACGGGACGTGCGGGGACAATTACCTTCATTGCTGCATTTATTGCTTCGCCATTGCACAAACTTTTTCCCAACTCCTTGAGTCGATGGCTGCTCAAAAACCGCCGATTTCTAGGGATTGCTTTTGGATTTCAACATCTCGTATTCCATTTGCCAGCAGTCATCTGGTTTTGCGCCATTGCACCCGTTCCTATTGACGCGATCGTTACAGGGGGACTTGGTTTTATTATATTAATCCCCATGCTGATTACATCTTTTAACGCACCTATGAAATGGCTTGGCTCGCGTAATTGGAAAATTCTGCACAAAACGGGTATGTTTTATTTGATGTTTGTTTTCATTATTAGTTATTTTCCTGGAATTTCAGGCAATCCATCGCTATCTAAATCCTATCTCATCAATTATGCTCCATTAGAGAGCGCTTTACTCATCGGCGTTTTTTTGAGAATTATTATATTTGTTCGTCGAACACTACTATTTAAGATTTGGAGAGATCGTTAATGTTAGTTCTCGATCGCGTATTAATATTAGGTTGATAAGCAAAGTCTAGATAATCGTTTAAAAATGGGCGATCGCATCTATCGATCCCTTCTGGCAAGACCAGCGACGACAGCAACTAACTCCGCCGATCTAATCGGTTTGGCAACGTGCAACTGAAAGCCTTCTGCAAGAGCCTTTTGATAGTCTTCAGCCCTAGCATACGCCGTCAGAGCCACAGCCGGAATGCGTCTGCCCATTGGTTCGAGTTCTCTAATTTTACGGATGAGTGCATAACCGTCTTCTCCTGGCATTCCAATATCGCTAACCAGTACATCTGGTCTTTGACGCTCTAGTGCTTTGAGTGCTTCACTTACCGAACCCAATGCGATCGCTTCTGCTCCACTTTCTTCAAGTACCGTACTAATCCATTGCCGCGCGTCCGCATCATCATCTACAACCAACACCTGCAAACCAGTTAAAGAAATAGTAAATTCTTCCTTGAAATTTCCCGATCCTTCTGTTTCTCCTATTTCTTCTACTCCTTCGATCGTAGGTAAGGTGACAGAAAATGAGCTTCCTTGTCCTAAGCCTGGACTTGCCGCAGAGATTGTGCCGCCGTGAAGCTCGACTAAATGACAAGAGATTGCTAGACCTAAACCCAGTCCTTTATTCGATCTAGCACTGGTACTATCTGCCTGACGAAAGCGATCGAACACATGAGGCAGAAACTCGGCACTAATACCAATTCCCGTATCGCTGACTTGAATTCGAGCAAAACTTAGCCTTTCTTCTTGCGTACCGCTATCAGTAGCAGACAAAAGCACTTCAACGTTCCCTCCTTGGGGTGTAAACTTAACTGCATTAGAAAGTAAATTTAAGATAACTTGTTGCAATCGCTCTGAGTCACCCCTAACCAAAAATTTTGAGCGATCGCTTGGCTCTATCCACTCAAGTTGTAGATTTTTAGCTTGGGCTGTAGGCTGTATGACTTCAATAGCAGAATCGATTACTTTTACAAGATCGACTCTGCCAAAATTAAGCGAAATTTCTCCCCTAACAATGCGCGAAATATCGAGGAGATCTTCAATCAGTTGCATCTGGGAATTGGCATTGCGCTCGATGGTTTCCATTGCCATAACCGCGTTAGCTTCATCTAGCATACCCGTTCGCAACATCCCAGCCCAACCGACGATCGCGGTCATGGGCGTGCGGAGTTCGTGGGAAACCACGGCTAAGAAATCGTCTTTGGTACGGTTAGCGGCTTCTGCTTCGGCGCGTGCTGCTCGTTCGCGTCTTAATAGTTCTTCTCGTTCCTCTTCTGCTTGCTTGCGCTCGGTGATATCTTGCATAATTTTGGAAAAGCCACGCAAATTTCCTGCCTCATCTCGCAAAGGAGTAATGAAACAATGTGCCCAGAATGGCGAGCTATTCTTGCGGACGTGCCAGCAATTTTCTCGCGAAAATCCTTCAGTTATTGCTGTATTTAAGACTCGTTCGGGTAAACCTTGGGCGATCGCTTCTGAGGGAAACAAATGAGAAAAAGGCTGACCGATAATCTCTGCTTCAGAATAGCCTAAAATCCTTTCCGCTCCGACATTCCAAGTGGTAATGAAACCGTTTGCGTCCAACATAAAAATGGCATAATCGGTTACTCCCTCTAAAAGCAAGCCATAGCGTTCTTCGCTTTGACGCAGGCGATCGTAGTTGTGCAGTGCTTCTCTTGCATGACGTTCGCCTTGCTGTTGGGTAGATCGCAATCTCGTGTTGAGGAAGACGAGCAGTAATGCCACTAGCACAAATTGGGCTAATCCGCCGATAGCGCCGATTCGATCCACGGTTAGCGCATAAAACGGAGGGATAAAAAAGTAAATGCGGACGACGACAGTTAAAGCGATGGCAGCTAACCCCGGCCCGATGCCGCCGTACCAAGAACTCACCATCACAGCAGCTAGAAACAGAGGATACAGATGGGGTTCAATCAGCCACCAGATCGAGCGTGTTAGTATAAACGCTATGATAGTAGTTATTACAGCGACACTGTAACGCCCCACACTCGATCCCCTCTGCCGCTCTCCTTTGGGCGATAGCGTCGTTTTCAGCATAATTCAGCCTTTTTTAAAAGAAATTTTTCCCCAACTTTTCCACTTTTGCGCTTTAATTTTGAAGGCATAAAAGTTTCGTGTGGAGGCACTGTTTTTGAACCCAATTGTAGGAGACATTTCGGTTATATCAATTCTTGGTGGAGGGCTGGGATGGATTGTCGGAATATTCTCTGTCGCGATCGCACAACTTTCTAGCCGATTTCAACCAGGAGAAACAACGAATCGTGACAGCTAAGAGAATTTTAGTAATTGATGATGAAGAGGATATTCGTAAACTCATTCAAACCTGTTTAGAAATTATGGGAGGATGGCAAGTCATAACGGCTGCTTCTGGTAGTGAAGGAATAAACTTAGCTCAAAGCGAGCAACTCGATGCAATTATTTTGGATGTCATGATGCCCGATGTGGATGGGTTAACAACTTTAAAAAAATTAAGGTTTAATTCGAGAACTAGAAGTATTCCGGTAGTTTTACTGACCGCTAGAAGAGGCTTTATCGACAAACAATTTACCGAATTAGGTATAAAAGGCATACTGAATAAACCGTTTAATCCTTTAAAAATAGCCGAAGAAGTGGCAGCAGCTTTAAGCTCAAGTATTTAATAAAGAGCCTTTTAACGCTCACTCGAAATCACTACCTGAGAAAATTGTCAAATTATCGACATACAAACACTTACCGAGACTTAATTTAATAATCTATCTTGACCAAGTATTCTCTCAATGTTTAGCATTCTAATCGCATTCGGCTGGGCGAAAGTCCATCGCAGTGAAATGATTATCCCCTCATTATCCACTATTTCGCAACAAGTCTAAGCTCTAACGCCTCACATCTGTACATCTACCCCTGTTAAAGCTAAACTACTTGACGAAGCAGTCTAGTCTATTGCTGCGATCGCCCGATAACCAAACTCGAATGAATATTATTGCTACAGAAATTCCTGACGTGTTAATCCTCGAACCCAAAATCTTTGGGGATTCTCGCGGATTTTTTTACGAAAGTTATAACGAGCAAGTTTTTGCCGAAAAAGCGGGTATATCGCCTCATTTCGTTCAAGATAATCATTCTTGTTCGCTAAAAAATGTTTTACGAGGATTGCACTATCAAATTCGACAACCTCAAGGAAAGTTAGTTCGCGTCGTGGTTGGGGAAGTGTTTGACGTTGCTGTAGATATTAGAAAAAGTTCTCCTACCTTCGGTCAATGGGTGGGTTGTCTTCTGAGTGCGGAAAATAAGCGACAGTTTTGGATTCCTGAAGGATTTGCTCACGGATTTTTAGTCCTCTCAGATGTGGCAGAATTTTTGTACAAAACAACCAATTATTATGCGCCACAATACGATCGCACGTTACTCTGGAACGATTCGGATCTCGCGATCGCATGGCCCGTGAAGGACGATCCAATCCTATCGGATAAAGATAAAGCAGGTCAACTTTTTAAAAATGCTGAAGTGTTTGCTTAATGACTTAAAAATTATGAATTATGAATTATGAATACTCGGAGTTTTATTGAATGATAAATTATAAAAATTTGGAGAAAACGAGGTAAGGAAGGAATGTAATTAGATGTACCTTACTAATATACGAAACGCTATAAATCATGAATCATGAAGTAATTCAAATGTTTTCGTTAATTTTATAATTCTGCATTCTGAATTCATAAATTTAAATGACTAAACGCATCTTAATTACAGGCGTACAGGGACAACTAGGACAAGAATTACAGCAGACGCTAACCTCATTGGGAGAAGTTATTGGCGTTGGACGAGAAAGTATGGATTTGTCGCATCCATCTAGTATTCGTCAGGTTATCTCTCAAGTTCAGCCTCATTTTATCGTCAATGCGGCTGCTTATACGGCTGTTGACAAAGCAGAAAGCGAAGTAGAATTGGCTTATGCTATCAATGCGATCGCGCCTGAAATTTTAGCACAAGAGGCACAGAGGCTAGGTGCAACTCTGTTACACGCGTCCACAGACTACGTATTTGACGGACAGAAAAATACGCCTTATCTTGAAGAAGATTCGACTAATCCACTCAGCATTTATGGAAAATCGAAGCTAGCAGGTGAAGAGAACATCAAACAAGCTTGTCAGTCTTATATTATTCTAAGAACGGCTTGGGTTTATGGAACTTACGGAAAGAGTAACTTTGTCAAAACCATGCTGCGTCTCGGTAAAGAAAGAGAAGAAATTCGAGTTGTCAGCGACCAAGTTGGCAGTCCTACTTGGGCGCGAGATATTGCGGGTGCTATAACTGACTTACTTGTAAATATAGATAAACCCGACGAACCGATAGCGGAAACTTACCACTTTACGAATAGTGGCGTTGCTAGTTGGTACGATTTTGCGATCGCAATTTTTGAAGAAGCAAAACACTTGGGAATTCCCCTAAAAGTTAAACAAGTTATTCCTATTACAACTGCTGAATATCCTACCCCTGCTATACGTCCTGCCTATTCAGTTCTTTCTGGTAAGAAAATCTCGACGGTTTTGGGAACTTATCCCGCTTACTGGCGAGACTCTCTCAGACAGATGCTCAAACAACTTTATTCTCAATAATTTATGAAAGCACTTATTCTCTCTGGCGGTAAAGGAACGAGATTGCGTCCTCTCACTCATACAGGTGCAAAACAATTGGTTCCCGTGGCGAATAAACCGATTCTCTGGTACGGAATTGAATCGATTGTCGCCGCTGGAATTATCGATATTGGAATCATTATTTCTCCCGAAACCGGAGAGGAAATTAAAGCAAAAACTGGCGATGGAGAGCGTTTTGGAGCAAAAATTACTTATATCCTGCAAGATCTTCCATTGGGATTGGCTCATGCTGTCAAGGTAGCTCAACCATTTCTAGAAGATTCTCCCTTCATTATGTATTTGGGAGACAACCTCATTCAAGACGATCTTAGTAGTTTTTTAGAGGCTTTTAAGAAACAAAATTTAGATGCACTAATTCTGTTGAGAACGGTTTCTAATCCTACTGCGTTTGGCGTAGCGAAAGTAGATGAGAAAGGAAGAGTTTTACAGTTAGTCGAAAAGCCCAAAAATCCCCCTTCTAATTTAGCATTAGTGGGATTGTACTTTTTTTCGAGTGCCATTCATAACGCGATCGCATCCATTCAACCTTCTGCAAGGGGAGAATTAGAAATTACCGATGCCATTCAAGCACTAATTGAAGGACAAAAACCCGTAGAAGCTTTACAACTTATCGGATGGTGGTTAGATACTGGAAAGAAAGATGACTTGCTCGAAGCTAATCGAATTATTTTAGATACCTGTTTGCAGATTGCGGTTGAAGGAGAAGTAGATTCTCAAAGTCAAGTTATTGGCAGAGTTTGCATTGGCGCTAACTCTAAAATTATCAACAGTACCATTCGCGGCCCTGTTATTATCGGAGAAAATTGTCACATCGAAAACTGCTTTATCGGGCCTTATACTAGTGTTGCCGATCGCGTGACTTTGTGCGATGCGGATATCGAACACAGCGTTATTTTACAAGATGCGAAAGTAAGCGGCATTCATCAAAGAATTGTCGATAGCGCGATCGGACAGCGTGCTAGATTAGAGGTTGCACCACAACGTCCAAAAGCTTTACGTTTTCTTATTGGTGACGATTCGCATATTGAGTTGGTTTAAAGACAAGAAAACAAAAAAACGGTGAGCGAGAGTTAGCCAGTCCGTTTTAACGGCTGGTCGTCGAGCGAACAAAGGGGATTTATCCCCGTCCATCCCTTACTTGTTT
>JALOOL010000013.1 GCA_025454425.1 Hydrococcus sp. Prado102
CCTATGGGCAAAAGTCTTAAGAATTGACGCTTAAGAATGAAAGGATTTTGGATTTTAGATTTTGGATTGAGGAATTTTAGATTTATGCCCATAGGTCTACTGATTTCCCCAATCCCCAATCGCTAGATAATTGGATTTAAGGCGAGAAATCTGCTTGCTTCTTCAGCTTGCAGCGGTTGGCTGAATCGATATCCCTGCATTTCTTCGCAATGGAGACGGCGCAAGAGATCGACTTGTTGCTCGGTTTCTACGCCTTCGGCAACTACTCTGAGATTCAAACCGCGTCCCAAGGCAATTAACGCCGACAGCATCGCAGCATCTTGAGAATCTTCTTTGAGTTCTCGCACGAAAGATTGAGCAATTTTGAGGGTGTGGAAAGGATATTGCTTGAGATGACCTAAAGAAGAACAGCCGATGCCAAAATCATCCATAGAAATATGAACGCCTAACTGTTTTAGCTCATTGAGAACTTGACCCGCTAGCTCGGTGTTTTGGATAATAGCGTCTTCTGTAATTTCTAATTCCAACAAATGAGGATCGAGTCCAGTTTCCTCTAATACCTGACTCACCATTTTGACAACATCTGGATGTTGTAGCTGTTTGGGAGAAAGGTTAACCGATATGGGTAGTGCAGGCAAACCAAGTTGCTGCCAAGCTAGATTTTGCAAGCAAGCTGTTTTAAGAACCCATTTGCCGATGGGGATAATCAAATCGGTTTCTTCTGCGAGTGGGATAAATTTGCTCGGCGATACTTGCCCGTAGCGCGGATGTTTCCAGCGCAGTAAGGCTTCCATTCCTTGAACTTCTCCGGTGTTAATGTTAACTTGCGGCTGATAGTATACAGAAAACTCTTCTTGTGCGATCGCTTGTGCGAGAACGTTTTTCGCTTTAGATAACTGAGCGGCTTTGGGATCGCTCCCCGGATCTTGCAAATTAGAAGTATGTCCGATTCCTTCTTTATAGCGGCGCAAGTTTTCTGCGGCTTGTTGGAGGAGCGTTTTAGCATCTATTCCTTCTTGAGGATAAATAGCGATGCCGAGTTTAACTCTCAGTTGCAGATTCTGTCCCGATACTTCAAAGGGTTGCTTGAGAACTTCTAAAATTCTCTGAGCAATTTTGCTAGCATCTTCAGGACTAGCCATCTGAGGCAAGAGAACCGCAAACTCATCTCCACCCCAGCGAGCGACGATATCTCCAGTACGGAAACAAGTATTGAGGCGGTCTGCACAGCATTTTAAGAGTTGGTCGCCGACTGGGTAGCCAAAAGCATCGTTAATACTTTTGAAGCTATCTATATCGAGTAAAATAATACCGACTAAATTTTGATTTCTCTTAGCATTAGAAAGCGCGATCGAAAGATATTCGTTAAACAAAGTTCGATTGGGCAAATCGGTTAAAAAATCGCGAAATGCTTCTTCACGAACCGTTTCTTTGCCGCTAGTTTTGTCGTGTAAAGTACTTGTTAGCGTCATATTGGCCGCACGTAAAGTCGATTTAAATGCGGTTACTTCATTCTCCTTTAAAGCCGTAGTCGATTCGCCAATAGTTTGTCCGTGTAGCGTACCATTGCCATTTCTGAGACGGTCGATCGTAATGAGCGTATCAGATACTTGATTAGCATTGGTGCAGTGGTAGCTAGCATTAACGTTACAGCCAAAGTTAATTAGATCTCCATTTTTGAGTTCTTTGACCAGACATTTTTCTCCATTAACAAAAATGCCATTAACGCTTTTGTTCCCCTCTAAATCTCCATCCAAAATCCAGTAAGAATAAGTATTGGTTTTAGTATTGAGTCTCCTAATTAAAGTAGCGTGTTTGCGAGAAACTTGCTTAGAATTAATCGCAATTGAATTGCTTTTGTGACGACCCATCGAATAGGTAGATTCTTCAAGAGTAATTGTTCTTCTATATTTTTCGTCTTCAACAACTAAGATGTGAGAACCAGCTTGAAAGTTAACCATTTTTTTTACCTCGTTTTTAATAGATAGTTTTTGTATTTATTTGTTGTAAAGTTAAACCGCCATTTTTTCTCGACAAGCAAGAAAATTGATTAAGTCTTCTGCTTTTAAAGGTTTGCTCAACCAATATCCCTGTATGGCTTCACATTGGAGAGTGCGTAATAAATCGGCTTGCTGCTGCGTTTCTACGCCTTCTGCAATAACTCTGAGATTCAACCCGCGTCCCAAGGCGATCGCGGCGGAAACTATCGCTGTGTCGCGGGAATCTTCTGTAAGATCTCGAACGAAAGATTGGTCGATTTTGAGGGTATGAAAAGGAAATTGTTTGAGATAGCCGAGTGATGAATAACCCGTCCCAAAATCGTCCATCGAAATGCGAATGCCGAGTTGCTGCAACCGCTCTAACGTCCAACGCGCCAAGTTTACATTTTGTACGAGCGTGGTTTCTGTAATTTCTAATTCCAACCATTGGGGATCGAGTTCGGTTTCTTGAAGGACTTGCGCTACCATCTCGACTAGGTTGGCATACTGGAATTGCCTAGCAGAAAGGTTGACCGAGACTTTTAGGGGGGGCAAACCAGCTTTTTGTAAGGCTTTATTTTGGGCGCAAGCTGTTTTGAGTACCCATTCTCCAATCGGAACGATTAATCCGTTGTCTTCAGCTAGTGGGATAAATTTGGCTGGCGAGATTAAGCCTAATTCGGGATGATGCCAGCGAATTAGAGCTTCTATTCCCAAAATTTGACCCGTAGCAAGCTCTAGTTGGGGTTGATAGCACAAGAATAATTGCTCTTTAGAAATTGCTTGATGTAGTTGATGTTCGAGTCTCAACCACTCCGATACTTGCGAGGTCATGGTCGAGCTATAGAATTGATAGCGATCGCGACCTTTTTCTTTTGCCCGATAGACAGCAGCATCGGCGTTTTTAAGCAAGGCTTCGGGATCTTCGCCATCTTGGGGATAAACAGCGATCCCAAGGCTACACTTAACGTAGAGTTGATGTTCGCCGACTTCAAAGGGTTGTTTGATTTCTTCTAGTAGTTTTTGCGCGAGTTTGGCGGTTTCCTCAACGCATTTGATATGAGGTAGTAGAATGGTAAATTCATCGCCGCCCCAACGAGCTAAGGTATCGCCACCGCGCAGACAGGTATGCAGGCGTTTAGCAAACAGTTGTAAAATGCGATCGCCCGTGCTATGTCCTAATGTATCGTTGATCTTTTTGAAGTTGTCGAGGTCGAGAAAAATCGCTGCCATTTGAGCTTGATTGCGATGGGCATTGGCGATCGCTAATGCTAGCTGTTCTTGAAACAAAGCACGGTTGGGCAAATCGGTCAGTGTGTCGTGAAATGCTTGATATTGCAAGATCTCTTCGGCGCGTTTGCGTTCGGTAATATCGAAGATATAACTTCTAATTAGTTGGCTTTCTGATAAATAATGAACGTGCTGTTCAAAAATTTCTTCTTCTACTTTGACTTCGCGGATTAATAAGTTTCCGTTGCGATGGTCGTTTTTTTCTAGTAAGTCTTTGAGGATGGGATGATCTAACTTAAGACGATCCAGTTTAGGAAATTTTAAACTGGCTGCTGAATTTAAATAAGTGATATTTCCTTCCCAATTAATTTCAATAATTGGATTGGGGCTTAACTCGACTAATGAAGCTAGTTTGGCTAAATCGTAACGATGGTTGTCTTCTGAGCTAATAATTTGAGTTTGTTTAAATTGTTCTCTAGAAAAATTATAAGAAGTTGATTTATCTATACCGACTTGGCGATTGATGAGGCGCTCGGCTTTGCCGCTGCTTGGAGAAGCATCGCCCTGAGAATTATCCGAAGTGTTATTAACAATGTAATAACTCATTCTAATATCGTCGGATAAGTTAATTAAATCTCCATGCTTGAGTTCGTGTTCGTCACATTTTCTGCCGTTGACAAAAATACCATTTTTACTTTTATTTCCCTCTAAGTCTCCATCAATAATCAAAAAGGAATCGTTGTTGTCTATCGCTTCATTTTTTCTTACAATAGTGGCATGTTTGCGAGATAATTTTTGAGAAAAGATGACAATTGAATTGCCTGTATTTCGACCGATTGAGTAAATAGAATCTTCGAGAGAAACTGTTTGTCTAAAATTAGGGGCATCAATTACCAAGATGTGATTAACTTTTTTTAGATTGTCTACTAGGGCTAACATCTTGAATTGTCCTGAAAAATAGGGTTTTGAAGGAAGGCTGGGAATTAGCGCTCCCAAACGTTGGTTTCTAATATAAGATTGCCGCCTTTAAGAAGATCGTTCAATGACAGTTGTCACTCGCGATTGCGATCGCGATCGCATATCATAAAAATATGAAACTTCGACCGAGAAGAACTTCAACCAAAACTCGCGCTCACAAGCATCCTATCGTGCAAGTTAAAATGCAAGACGGACGGTTTCAAATCGTCGGACTTGGCGCTTGGTACTCGTACTGGCGCGATCCCTATCACATGATGCTCACGATTCCTTGGTGGGGATTCTTTCTGGTCATCTCGCTCGCCTTTCTGCTCGTCAACACCTTCTTTGCCTTGTTATATCTAGCAGGTGGAGATTGTTTGGCTGGGGCGCGTCCGGGGTCTTTTGAGGATGCGTTTTTCTTTAGCGTTCAAACTTTGGCAACAATTGGCTATGGGGTTTTTTCACCCAAAAATACTTATGCCAATATTATCGTGACGTTTGAGGCGATTATAAGTTTGTTAGCGGTCGCGGTAGTGACGGGATTGGCTTTTGCACGCTTCTCGCTTCCTAAAGCTCGCGTTCTCTTCAGTAAGAATGTCGTTATTACTTCCTATAATGGCGTTCCTACCTTAATGTTTCGAGCGGCAAACCAGCGGCGCAACCTAATTTTAGAAGCACAGCTACAAGTTTATTTGATGCGCGATGAAGTGAGCGATGAAGAACACTTTATGCGTCGGATTTACGACCTCAAATTGCTCCGACACAGATCGCCGAGTTTTGCGCTTTCGTGGTCGGTGATGCACCTTATCGACCGAGATAGTCCTCTTTATGGCGCTACCCCAGAATCGTTATTTGAGAACAAGACGACTCTGGTCGTTTCCCTAAGCGGCGTTGACGAAACCGTCGCTCAGGCGCTTCATACCCGTTATATTTATGCCGCTCAAGATATTCTCTGGAACCATCGATTTGTTGATGTGGTTCGCGACGCTCCCAACGGCGATCGCTATATCGACTACAATCATTTTCACGATGTTATCGCGCTCGAATGAATACTGCGATCGCGATTTTCAATGTAAAAACAATTTTATAATTTAATTCCTAATACTTGAGTATGAGCGCCTCTTGCTTGGGTTACGCCAATCGTTCGTTCGGATGCCTCAATCATCGGTCGGCGCAAACTAACAACAATAAATTGTGCTTGTTGTGCTTGATGTCGGATCATTTTAGATAATTTTTCTACATTTGCTCCATCTAAAAACATATCTACTTCATCAAAAGCATAAAACGGCGAAGGACGATATCTTTGTAGAGCAAAAATGAAGCTGAGTGCGGTTAGAGATTTTTCTCCCCCAGACATAGAACTCAATCTTTGTACGGGTTTTCCTTTGGGATGAGCGACGAGATTTAAACCGCCATTAAAGGGGTCTTCGGGATCGTCTAATTGTAGATAGCCATCCCCATCAGAAAGCGTAGCAAAAATGTTTTGAAAGTTTTCATTAACGGCATCGAAGGCTTCTTTAAAAGAACGATATCGTAAAGTTGTAAAGTTTTCTACTCGCAATAATAATTCCGTTCTTTCCGCTTCTAAAGTCGCTAGCTTATCGGATAGTTCCTGCAATCTTTCTTGAGTGCGTTCGTGTTCTTCTAGCGCCAACATATTGACGGGTTCCATTGCTTCGAGGCGCTTTTGTCCGTTGCGGATTTCTTGTTGGAGTTGTTCGAGAAGTTGGGCGATCGATTTTGATTCTTCTTCTAAGTTCGTTAGTAAAGGAATTTCGGGTAAGGGATCTGGAAGTTCTATTTGTTGTTCTTGAATCTGCGTTTGTAAGGTTTCGAGGGATGCTTGCTTTTCCTGTTGAGTTTCTTGAAGTTTTTGTAATTTCCAAGTAAAACTTTGCTGTTTCTCTTGTAATTCTCTTAAAGCCATTTCAGCGCGATCGCGTTCTTGTTTTGTTTCTCCCAATCGTTGGGAGAGTTGCTTTAATAATTCTTCAGTTTGGGCAATAGTGCGATCGCTTTCTACAATCAGATTTTCAACTTCTGCTTTTTGTCTATTGCATTCTACCTCTTCTTTTTGATACTCTTCTATCCGTCGAATCGAATCGCTAATTTTCTCTTCTAGCTGTCGATCTTTATTTTGAAAATCTTTGTAATCTTCTTGCGCTTGACGCAAAGCTTGTTCTCGTTCTTGTAATTGAATTTCTTGCGTTTTAATTAGAGTCTGAATTTTTTGCCATTCGCTATGGGCCTGCGACTGTTCTAATTCCTCCAAACGACGCTGCTGCTGTTGTAATTCGGCTTCGAGTACGGGAAGTTCCGCCGATAAAATTTGTGTACCATGGTACACATTTTCAAGTTCTCGGCGATGACCGAGTAATTGCAGGGTTAACTCTTCTCTTTGGCAAGTTAGTCGCTGAACGTCTTTTTGTAATTGTTCTAAGCGTAATTGCTGTTCTCTCGCTTCTTGTCGCGTTTCTGTTAAGTCTTGTGTTAACTTCTTGACTAATAACGATTTTTGTAAAATTTGTTGTTCGCCGCGAGATAAAATCTGTTCGATTTCTGCGAGTCGCTGTCTGAGGCTTTCAACTTCTTGCGAATCACTATTAGCGGACGTACCAAAACGAATTGAGGAACGACTTGGTTGACTTCCTCCGGTCATTGCACCGCTGCTTTCGAGGAGTTCTCCGTCTAACGTGACGATGCGATTTTTGCCCAAATGAGGACGCGCATCGTTGAGATTTTCAAAGACAACGGTACTCCCGAAGACGTAGAGAAAAATATTGCGATAGCGAGGGTTGCATTGGACTAAATCGACGGCTGGATTGATAAAACCTTTGGCATAGCGCATAGCTACCGTGTCATTAAAACGGGGAGGCTGAATTTTGTTGAGGGGTAGAAAAGTAGCGCGTCCCGCCCGTTTTTGTTTTAATAACTCTATGCCTGATGCTGCTACGCGATCGTCTTCGACAACGACATATCCCAATCTTCCCCCGGCGGCTATTTCTAAGGCTAATTGGTAGCGGGGATCGACTTGTCCGAGTTGGGCAACTAATCCGCATACTCCCGATAGATCGGATTGGAGTATTATTTGAGTAGCATAGGTTCCTTGTGCCTCTTGTTGCGCTTGTTTGGTGGCTTCTAGTTTGTCGAGTTGGCGCTGTTTTTCCCGTTGTTCTTTGAGGAGGCGGGTTTGGGTGTCTTGTGCGATGCTGCGTTCTTGTTCGGCGGCGGTTAATTGTTGTGCTAGAGTATGAATGCGTTCTTGGGAAGCAGTATTTTGAGTAAATAAGTTAGCGATATCGGTTTGTTTGGTAGCAAGTTCTTGTTCGGTGGCTTGCAAGCGCTGACTTTGTTCTTCAATGGTTTTTTGAAGCTGGTTATGGCGTTCGCTGAGTTTGGCGTGTTCGGTACGTTGGGGGTTAAGCGTTTGCTGGAGATGGCTAATTTTGCGGCTGAGGGCGGTTTGTTCTTGCACCCAGGCTTCGGAAGCCTGCGCGATCGCGTTGGCTTGTTCTCGGCTTTTTTGCAGGGTTTCTTGGGCTTGGTTCCGCTGTTCGATTAAATTAGGTATTGTTTCTCGTTCGAGTTGGTTTTTCTCTTGCGCGACGCGAACTTGCGTTTGTCGGTATTGTTCGCTTTCGCCCTTTGCGCGATCGCGATTCGTTTGGATTTGTTGCGTAGCTAAAGTTAACTCCTGCTGTCGCTGTTGGAGTTGGTGGCGTTTGGCTTTTTGGGTGGCGAGTTGGGAAGCAACCGATAGCTGTTCGTCTTCGCCTAATGCTTTGACGCGACTGTTGAGGCGATCGCATTCGCTGCTTGCATGGCTAATTTGCGCGGCGATTTCTTCGAGTTGTTGACCTAGCTTAACTTTTTCGGTTTCTCCTGCTGCAATTTGCGCTTGCAATTGTCGTTCTTTTTCTTGGTGCGATCGCCAAATTAAAACAATTTCCCATTGCTGTTTTTCTTGAATAGTTAGTTTTAATTTCTTATATTTTTCGGCTTTGATGCGATCCGATGCCAAACGTTCGAGCGATCGCTGTAATTCTTGTTCTATAATCTGATATCTCTCTTCTCTTTCTCGAACCGATTCGAGGGTATCTTTGGTTTTTTCAATTTTGCGATCGAACTCTGCTACGCCTGCTAGTTCGTCGATAATCTCTCGTCTCTCCCGCGAGTTCATGGTAATGATGCGGGTAACATCCCCTTGCAAAACGACGTTATAGCCTTCGGGATAGATTCGCAGGCGATTTAGTTGTTCGTGCAATTCGGTAGCATTACAAGGTTCGCCATTGATGTAATAAGTCGAAGAGTAGGTTCCTGCTTTGGTAACTCGCAAGCGTCGCGTTACCGTCCATTCGTTACTGGTTGTTGGTTGATGTTCGTTGTTATTTTCTTGCGATTCCTCAGATGGGGATAAATCTTGCTTCCCTACCTCTGCAAGATCCGATATATCAAAGGTGACAGAAACGCTAGCTTCAGAGGTATTGCGATTGCTGCTATTGTTGTTATTGATTAAATCTGGCAAGCGTTCTGCACGCATTCCCTTAGAAGTCGCCAGACCCAAACAAAATAATAGCGCGTCTAGAATATTAGATTTCCCAGAACCGTTGGGGCCAGAAACAACCGTAAACCCAGGCAAAAAAGGAACTGGGGTCGTACCGCCAAACGATTTAAAGTGGGACAATTCCACGCGCTTGATATAAACCATGCAATATGCACCAAAATGTGCTAGATGAGGAGGGTTTTATTTTGTATTAGTTTAGCAATAGGTGACAGCTTAGGATGCTTAAGAGTTCCGCGATCGCTCATGATTCTTGGTATTTGGTAAACTATTTTAAATATTGGTACGAACAAACATTTATGCTATGGCAACCAATAGAAGATTTACCTTCAGACTGGCAAAAGCTAGCAAGTTCTGAGTTGCCGCCTTTAGTTACTGTTTGGAACGAGCAAGCAGATCGCCTGCGTCAATCTGGCGAGTTTCAATCTTTCAATGAAAAGCTACGCAGGGAAATAGCGATCGAAACAGGGATAATTGAGCGTTTATATACTATAGATCGCGGTATTACTCGTTTGTTAATCGAACAAGGAATTAATGAAGCATTAATTCCTCATGGATCTACAGATCGTCCAGTTAATCAGGTAGTTTCTTTAATTAAAGATCAAGAATCTGCAATTGAAGGACTATTCGATTTTGTCGGCGGACAAAGAACCCTATCGAATTCTTACATCAAACAGCTACATCAACTCCTAACTCAAAGTCAGGATAGTACAGAAGCGTTAAACCCACTCACAAAAGAAATATTTCGCGTCTCTCTAATAAAAGGTGACTGGAAACGCCAACCCAACAATCCTCTGCGACCGGATGGCACGGTTCACGAGTACTGTCCTCCAGAACAAGTTGCTTCTGAAATGGACGCATTGATTGCACTACACCATCAACATCGAGAACGAAAAATCCCTCCTGAGATCGAATCAGCATGGCTGCATCATCGATTTACACAAATTCACCCTTTTCAAGATGGAAATGGTCGCGTTGCTCGTTGTCTAGCGAGTTTGGTCTTCATCCAAGCTAGTTGGTTTCCTTTAGTTCTTACTCGCGACGATCGCGCAGTCTACATCGCAGCTTTGGAATCGGCAGACCGAGGCGATCTTTCTAGCTTAATCAATCTCTTTGCCAAGAGTCAAAAACAAGCCTTTCTAAAAAGTCTTGGTTTATCGGAGCAAGTTCTATCAGAATCTCGACGAACTCAAGTTATTATTGCTTCTATTGCTGATAAGTTGAAACAAAATCAGTCAGCGTCAATTCAAGAGCGGTGTAAGAAAGCTGAAGGCTTTGCTTCAAGTTTATTCGATATAGCGTCTAAACGCTTACAAGACGTTGCTGATGAAATTAGGTTATCTATCGAAAATTCGATCGCCGATGCACAGGTTTTTACGATTTCTGCTGGTGTTGGCGATTCTCGTTCGTATTACCATCGCTATCAAGTTGTAGAGACGGCTAAACAGTTGGGATACTTTGCCAATCTTCGCAACTATCATACTTGGATTCAATTAGTTATCAACGTAGAAACATCAATAACTCTGCTGCTTTCATTTCATGTTTTTGGTCATGAATACCAAGGCTTACTCGTATGTACGGCTTGTGCTTACCATAGAGATAATGTGGAAGAAGGCGAACGTAACATCAGCGATATTCAGTCTATAACCGATTCTCCCTTCCAGTTTTCTTATGCGGATGAAGAAGAGAATTTGATAGAACGTTTTAAACAGTGGTTAGAAGATGTCATTTTGACTGGTTTAGAGTATTGGAACAAAAGTATTTGAAGAGAATCTACCGCGTATTATGAAATTGCGATCGCGCTAATGGTCGTTCCGAGTCAGGAAACGGTTAATCCGTTAAATAAGTATAAGTAGTAATTAATTCCGACTTTCAACTTCCGACTTTAATCAAATAAGACGGTTACAAATAATTATAAATAGTTCCCCGTTGCTGGTAAGGACGACCGAGAGATTGAATGGCTGCTTGTAGGGTTTCTATCTCCATACAAGTGCCTCCTAACGCCCCTGCCATCGTGGTGATGTGTTCCTCCATTAAAGTGCCGCCAATGTCGTTACAGCCCCATCTAAGGGCTTCTGTAGCCCCGTTTAATCCCAGCTTGACCCAACTGGGTTGATGGTTGGGAATCCAATTGCCGAGAAAGATACGCGCGATCGCAGTTAAATGTAAGCTATCTTCTAATATGGGTTGATCCCGTCCAACTCGGTTTCTTAGAGGTTTGGGCGCTTCCTGACCGACAAACGGTAAGAGAATGAATTCAGTAATTCTGGCGGGATAGTTTTTTTCTACTGCAATTTGTTGGAGCGATCGCAATTTTTGTAAATGGTTAATTTGTTCTGGAGGCGTTTCTATATGTCCGCAGAGCATGGTACTAGTAGTAGGAACGCCCAAGCGGTGCGCGGTACTAACTATTTCCAACCAAGTTTCGCTATCGATTTTTTCAGGACAAATGATGCGCCTGACGCGATCGTCTAGTACTTCTGCGGCGGTTCCTGGCATAGAACCCACTCCAGCATCCCTTAAGGCTACGATAACATCTTCGTAGCTAATGCCGTCTTCTCTAGCAATAAATTGAACTTCTTGAGGAGAAAAGGCGTGTAGGTGGAGATGGGGAAATTCTTGCTTGATGGTTTCTACCAATCGCAAATAATAAGCTAGAGAAGCACCATTGAGTGTAGCTTTAGGGTTCAATCCGCCTTGCATACAGATTTCTGTTGCGCCTCTTTTGACGGCATCGGCTGTTTTTTCGAGGATTTGAGCCGTATTTAACCAAAATGCTCCATCTTCTCCTTCGTCGCGGCGAAAAGCACAAAAGCTACAATGCTGTTCGCAAATGTTGGTAAAGTTTATATTACGATTTATAACGTAGGTAACGGTATCGCCTGCTTGTTTTTGACGCAACCAATCGGCTGTTTGGCGTATTTTGCTTATAGATTCTGGATCTTTTTGTTTGAGAAGGAAAATTGCATCGGATACTGATAAGTCAGTATTGTTGGTTGCTCGTTCTAAAATAGCTTCAATTGTTTCTGTTGTATTCATCGCAAATTTCCAATGAAACTCAAGCTAGCTTACATCCCACTCGCGATCGTTTTAGCCGGAGTTTTGTTTTCATTGTACTTGTTGTGGCAAGTACCTAATGGCGTTTATTTTAGTGGGGATGCTGGATTAAAAGCTTTACTCGCAAGACAATTAAGTGCTGGGATTTTTCGCTTCGATTTAGTTCCCCCATCAGATACTTGGGTACGAGAACTCTGGAAGCAAGGATTGTATCCTTATGACAAGCCTTTTGTTTATGAGGTAGCTAGTAAGTATTTTATTACGTTTCCTTTTACATTTGCGCTAATTACTGCTCCTTTTCTAGCACTTTTTGGCGATCGCGGACTTTATCTCGTTCCGCTTGTCTCGACTTGGGCAATTTGGCTAACGTTTTATTGGGTTTGTCTTCGTTTAAAATTTAACGCTTTTTATACTTCTATTGCTTTAGTTTTTCTAATCTTTGCTTCGCCGTTAACGATTTATGCTGCAATGTATTGGGAACATACGCTTGCTGTCGCTTTGGCATTTGCTGGGACGGCAATTTTATTAGTTTCTCAATCGTCGGGACTTTCTATTAAGGATGCAATTATTAGTGGTATTTTGGTGGGTTTATCGGTTTGGTTTCGTCCAGAATTTTTATGTTGGGTTGGCATTTTAGCTGTATCGGTTTATTTAGCTTCTTTATCTCAAGTTAGACAGTTTGAAGGAATTAGTCAAAAGCTGAATTTAGAATCTATTTCCTTTTTGTCGAGAAACAAAACCCTCTTTGTTGCGAGTATGGTTGTCACGATTGGCATGTTTTTCCTTTGCAATCAGATCGTTTACGGACATCCATTAGGGATACATGCTATTCAGGTAGTTCAAGAATCATCTCTAGCTCAAAAGTTGAGAGATAGTCGCAAAAACTTTCAAGGAATGGGAGTGACTTTCTTCACTTTCTTTCCAATCGCTTTCTTTTTACTAATCTATCCATTTTTCTCTTTCTTCAAAAATCGAGGAATAAAAGTCGATTTCAAACTCATTATTCTCTATTTAATTTGTCTCTTCTTTACTATCGGCGTATCTTTAATCGTTCCTCCAGGTACGGCGGGTTTAATTCCTGGTGGTAAGCAATGGGGAGCCAGATTTTTATTAATTCTGATTCCAGTGGTTGCTTTATTAGTTACTCTGGAATTGAGCAAGCTGAAAGAGAATGCTTTGCTGAGATATGGAAGCTTGTTTATTATCTCGGTATTAGCAATTATAGGAATTCATAAAAATAGCTATCGAGCAACTGTTTACTTACACAAAAACCATCAAGGAATTTTACCAGCTATTCAATTTATCCAGAATTCGCCAGACAAAGTAATTGCTATTTCTCATCAATTTGTTGCTCAAGCGATCGAACCTGCTGTCAGTCGAGACAAATTATTTTTTGATGTCGAAACGCTTGAAAATTTAAAAAAACTAGCAACAGCTTTAATCGAGCAAAATCAAATAAATTTTCTCTATATTTGCTATCCACACCGTCCTTGCGAACTTCCCGAAACAACACCGGAAGCTTTAAAAATACCCTCAAATAATCAAGAATTTGACATAAAGTTTTCTCAAGCTGGTGAGTTTGGAAAATATCCAATTTATGAGGTAGTAATTATCGGGCGATCGCCTTTATAATTATTTCTTTTTCTTCAATCGCCATAACCAAGAAGTATCAAATTGAGAACTGGGTTGTATTTGATAACCTTTTTCTTTAAGTTTTTTTTGTAAAAATTTAGAAGGTTTATAAAAGAAATAATCGCTAAATCCTTCAGGAATTTGAGAAAAAGTTTCCTGACTTATTAACTTATACTTGACATTAGAATTAAGATTATAGCTCAAGGCTATTAGATCGACCCATCCTCGATCGCTAATAATTAAAGGTTTCGTTGTTCGCTCTACAATCGGAGTAATATCCGGAATCTGTCCGATTTTAGAAGCACCATTATTCCACCAAACTTGTGCGGAAGAAATATTAGTATAAGAAACTATTCCTAACGACAATAATGCGATTAAAATGAGTTTCCAAAACTGTCGTTGCCAAAAGGTAATTAAGTTTGGAACTAATTGCGTTGCCAAAAAATAAGCGACAGAAATTTGAAATACTAAATACGATGGAACAAAATATCTAGTAATCCCAGATCGCTTGCCACCCAACCCTATATCTAATCCTATTATCGGAAGTGTTGTCATTATAATTAAGCTTAAAATAAATAACCATGTTTCTTTATTGGTGCGACGACAGAGAAAATAAATAGAATAAAAGATTAAAGTAACGATTGTGATAACTGAAATGATATAGGGAAAAGGATTTATATAACTAAAATCATAATGTTTTTCGAGATCGATAAAAAGTCTAGTGATATTTTGCAACCAATTAAAAACTAATTCAAGAATTCCATCTCGATAGCTATAATTGAGCCATTCGATAGTTTCTTGTAAAATCTCAACACTTATAAACGTCAGATATATCCAAGGAGTAAAAATTAAAAACCCAAAAACAAATGAGACTAAGTAATTTCTAACGATTTTGTTTAATTGAAAACTTTCAAGAGCAATAATATAAAATCCATGTGCGATCGCTACTAATAAAAAAAGCGGTAAAGTATACAATCCCAAAACGATAGTAAAACTATAAATCGTCCAATTGAATAAATTATTAAGACGCTTCGCTCGTAACAGCGCCAAACTCGATAAGACTGTAATTAATCCCCACAAACTATAATGACGTGCCGTTTGTGCGTAGAGTAAATGAAAAGGTGAAACGGCAATTAAAGCCATCAACATCCATCCCACAATTGGAGACTTAAATAACTCTTGAGCTAGCCAATAAACCGCTATAATTGTTAGTACGTTAAAGACAGCAGACAGACTTCTCGTTATCGCTACCGAATTTCCAAAAATCTGTACCCAAAACCGCGTTAAAAGAAAATAAAGTGGAGGTAGTTGCGGTTCTTCTTTTGCTAATCCATCGATCGTATCAAAAACCGTTTTTTCAGGATTGGGATATTGATAGTTTTGTAATTCTTCAACGCTAACAACGCGATCGCGCAATTGTCGATCCACTTCTTGAAATGTATAACCCGAAACTCTTAAAGAAGTAAAAATCTCATCGTCCCAATAAATTTTTTTATCTAAATTAGCAAATCGAAAAACTATTCCTATCGTTATAACAATTATCAAGAAAAACTTTAGCCACCTAAAGCCAAAATTTTGCTTAGCTATTTTGGCTTTGACGGGAGACGGTATTGTAGTTTTCATTTTGACTACTCATGAGATAATCTATAGCCAGAAACACATCTCTACAACATTTCTGTTAATTTGTAGTTGAGATAATACATACTAGCGCAAACTTCCCAATGCTAAAGCTCCCACGATACTTATCCTTAGATTTTCTAGTTATAGTCGCGATCGCGATCGCAACTATTATAAGAATCGTAAATTTGGGAAGTCGCGAATTTTGGTACGACGAAGTTCTATCATTACTACTGTCGGCGGGACAAAAAAAACTCTATGACAATCCCACCGAAACCCCTATCCTAATATCTAGCTACCTTCCCCTGCTAAATTTACCAATAGAAAAAGGATTTGGCGATATTTTAACCACGACTGAGAATTTTATCAAAGGACTCGTCGCCGAACCTCATCCCCCGCTATTTTTTATCGGACAATATCTTTGGCTGCGTTTATTTGGTAACTCAGAAATAGCGATGCGTAGTTTAGTCGCTTTATTTAGTCTGGGAGCAATTGGAAGCGCCTATGGTTTAGGACGTTGTTTAATCGGTCATCGCGGCGGTTTGCTGTTTGCTGCTGTCTTGGGATTAAACCCGTTTTATCTGTTTCATTCTCTGAATGTACGGATGTATGGTTCGCTAGTTTTTTGGACGATTTTGAGTTTTTGGGCTTTAATCGAACTAATTTATTCAAATCCTCGATCGTACTCGCAAAATGTTAGAAAAAGATGGTTTTGGAGTCTTATTTTAACTGTTGCGATCGCAGGTGGATTGATGACATTTTATTACTTCGCCTGTTTGCTAGTCATGATGGGAATTTTAGTTTTGTGGTTGGACAGGCGGCGATGGTGGCAATACGGACTCTGTTTTGCTAGCGGTATTTTAATTAACATTCCGTGGATGCTGTGGGGAACCCGCCAACAACTGAGTAATGCCGATTTAGGAAGATTTTCGGCTCCCAACAATTGGCTGCAAGCCATGTTACAACACCTGCAAAATGTAACGCAAACACTAGGCATTCATTTAATTTTAGGAGATTGGGCGAGCAATCTTCCTTCTATCCTAACGACAATTGCTGGCATCGTGGCGATCGCCTTTATAATCGCCTGTAGTATCGGTCTTTGGAAGAATAACCAGCGTCAACTTTTAGGAATCGCCTTACTTTTAGGAGTTGTTCCCTTATTGCTCATGCTAAGCATAGATATTATTACTAAAAAGTTTACCTTGGGTTTTGGGTGGGGGCGATCGGTTATTTTTGTGCTTCCTGGCTGTTTATTTTTATTAGTTGCTTGGATAGAACGAGCCGCCCAAAAATGGCAAAAAATCGCGACTATCTCCCTGTTAATCTTATATTTAGGAATTAGTACCGCCGATTTTAGCCTTCGCCATCGCTGGATGTTTCACGAAATAGCAGACATAATTGAACAGAAACCAAACGAACAAACCTTAATCGTGATGAATTCTTTTGCGTGGGGTCATGTATTGCGCCTAGCGTACTATTTACCGCCAACTTCGCCAGTAATGTTGCTGGCGCAGCCATCCGACAAACTAACTCCCGCACTGAAAAAGACTTTAGCATCTGGGGGCGATCGCTATGGACGAATTCTCTGGTTAGATAGTGCTAGACCAGTTTGGGGAAAACCTGCTACGCCAGAACAAAAACAGCAAATTCAACAACTTTTGGACACTCAATACCAGCAAGAAAAAACCTTACCGCTCATCGGAACATGGGAGCTAGATAATTTTAATTTAACTCTCTACGAACACAGGGCTATTTCATTTTCAATTGCTCCGCCTCTGAATTAATAAGGGAGGCTAATAAAAGAAGTCGGTTTAAGAACTAGGATAACTGCTATGAGTCCGTTTAAACGGACTTGATTATATTAGTTCCGGGAAATTAATTTCCCGGCGGGTTACGCAAAAAATTAAACAACTCTGCTACGAACAAGACGCTAACTAATATTTTTAATTGCTAATCAACTAATGAATGACTCTCTATTACCCATTCCCTCTGGTGCTTTACAAATCCCCGCACAACCTTATTTTATAGATAGCGTCGGACAAGAGCAGCTAAAATTTTCTCTGGTTCTTCCTACTTATAAAGAAAGTCAAAATATTCAAAAAATTGTCCAAATTCTCAGCGAAATCCTCGATGGCTATATACCCGGACAATATGAATTAATCGTTGTCGATGATAACAGTCCCGACCTCACTTGGAAAGTCGCTCAAGAGTTGCTCCCAGACTATCCTCAACTGCGAGTCATGCGCCGAGAAGCTGAAAAAGGACTCTCTACCGCAGTCGTGCGGGGATGGCAAGTCGCTAGAGGAGAAATTTTAGGCGTAATCGATGCTGACTTGCAACATCCGCCAGAAGTCCTCCTACAACTCTTACAAGAAATGGAAAGAGGAGCAGATTTAGCATTAGCGAGTCGTCACGTAGAAGGCGGTGGGGTGAGCGAATGGAGTGCGGTGCGGCGATTTTTGTCTCGCGGCGCGCAAATGCTGGGATTGATTATTCTCCCCGAAGTTATCGGTCGCCTATCAGACCCGATGAGCGGTTATTTTATGGTACGTCGAAGCGCCATGATTGGTGCATCCTTGAGTCCAGTGGGTTATAAGATTCTCATCGAAGTAGCTGCAAGGGGGAAAATTCGCTGGATTGCTGAGGCAGGTTACGTATTTCGAGAGCGCGAAGCAGGGGAAAGCAAAGTTACTTGGAAACAATACATCGAGTATATCCAACATTTACTCAGATTGCGCTTTTCTCTGTGGCCCGTAGAGCGATTTTTCCGCTTTGGAGTTGTCGGATTTAGCGGCGTATTCGTGGATATGGCGGTATTTTACTTGTTGAGAACTGTCTTGGGATTTGGACTGACTCGCAGCACGATGTTATCAGCGGAAGTCGCCATTATCAATAATTTTTTGTGGAACGATTTTTGGACTTTTGGGGATGTTTCTCGCCGACAACCCGGTAAGCGTCAGCGAATCAAACGATTGATCAAGTTTAATATTATTTGTCTTGCTGGGATAATTTTGCAGACTTTGATTGTGAATTTGCTGTTTAACGCCTTTGGGATTAATGAATATATAGCAAAATTGATGGCGATCGCGATCGTTACCGTTTGGAATTTCTGGGTTAACTTAAAACTCAGTTGGCGTGTGACTGACGTTCAAAAGTAGAATCAGTTGAATGCGCGATCGCGTTTTGTGTAGCGTGTCTAATGACATTGAGCGGCGACAAATATGATTACTAACCTAAAAACCGATGTTCTTATTGTAGGCGGAGGAACCGGAGGAACTGCTGCTGCCATACAAGCTGCCCGTCGCGGCGTTAAAACTACCTTAGTGAGCGAATTTTCCTGGTTGGGAGGAATGCTGACAGCAGCAGGCGTATGCGCGCCCGATGGGAATGAATTAGTTGCTTGGCAAACGGGACTCTGGGGAGCTTTTTTACAAGCTTTGCAATGCAAACAAAAGGGAGGATTGGATAACAGTTGGGTTAGTTTGTTTACTTACGATCCTCGCACGGGTGCAGAAATTTTTGCTGAGTGGGTCGCTCGTTTACCTAATTTGCATTGGATTAGCGGACAAATTCCTCTAGAAGTGATGCGTCAGGGAAACTGCATTACAGGAGTTAGATTTGCCGATTATTCGATTGAAGCTAAAATTGCGATCGACGGTACGGAATTAGGCGATTTAATAGCGCTAGCAGATGTTCCCTATCGTTGGGGTTGGGAGTTGCAAAGCGAATTCAACGAACCTAGCGCCCCCGTTGCCTTTAATGAGTTAACGCAACGCTATCCCGTTCAATCTCCAACTTGGGTCTTTATCTTACAAGATTATCAAAACTTCTCCTCTAGGGCGCAAGGCTTGCGCCCCTACACTAACATTTCCCCCTCTCTGTTCAAGGGTGCATGGGCTAACTATGGGGCAGAAAAATTCCTAAACTACGGGCGGCTTCCTGGGGATTTATTTATGATTAATTGGCCGATCTGTGGTAACGATTATGGAGAAGGATTAACCCGTTTAATTGAATCTGGATCGTCGCGTCGAGAATTCCTTGAGGAAGCGTTTTGTCACAGTCAAAATTTTGCTTATTTTATTCAAAAAGAATTAGGACAGCGTTACGGATTAGCAGAAGATATTTTTCCTCAAAAAGAGGGGGCTTTTGCGCTTCATCCTTACTATCGAGAAAGCCGTAGAATTATCGGACAAGTAACTGTAACCGAAAAAGATATTTTACCGATTAATAATGGATGCGTTGCTGCATTACCGATCGCAGAAGATGGACGAGTAAGCGCGATCGCCATTGGAAATTATGCTAACGATCATCACTATCCGGGAGTTGAGTTTCCCTTACAACCTAAATCGATTCGTTGGGGAGGACGTTGGACGGGTACGCCTTTTACTATTCCTTACGGTTCATTAGTTCCTAATTCAATTGAAGGATTGTTAGTTTGCGAGAAAAATATTTCGGTTTCTCATATCGCTAATGGTAGCACTCGCTTACAACCTGTGGTGATGAATATCGGTCAAGCTGCGGGGATGGCTGCTGCATTGTGTATAGAATTGAATTGTCAGCCTCACGAAGTCCCGATTCGACAAATTCAAGAAGCTTTGTTAACAGATTCTGTAGCTCCTTCTGCGGTGATTCCTTTGTATAATTTAGTTCCAGAACATCGCGATCGCATTGATTGGCAAAGATATTATTTAGATCGTCGAGAAGATTATCCTCTCGATGGCAATTGTCCTTGTCAAGAGATGATTTCTGAAGCACAAAATTGTCACTTTTATCAAGGAATTTTTCGTTCGCGTAATCATCAACAATACAGTATTACTTTAACCAAAACAGCACCGCAAGGTAAGAAAGTTTGGTCGTTAATTACGACGCGCCCCGAAATCAATTTGCAATTGCAAAATTGTCAAGATGGTCAATTGATTTCTTTATGGGGACGTTGTAATTTTTCAGGAGGATGGTTATTGGCACTCCACGGATTCAAAATACATGAATTTTAGAGGTTTTCTAAAAAATTACTTGAGTGTATAACCGCGTTTTTTCATACAATCTGCTAAGGTTTGCTCGTAAGCTTGTAAACGCTGTTGTCGATTTTGCTGTTCTTGGGGAGAGGATTGAGCTTCTTGAGTAACAGGTTGAGTGGGATCGATGTCAGCTTGTTCTTTCGCCTGTCCGCGACATTCCTCTATGTCTTTGGTTTGTTGTTCTTGGCTTTGTCCGCGATCGGGATAGATATAAGATTCTCCGTAGCTTTTCCCCGCGATAACGAAATTAGCAGCGACGAGCGCAAAAATTAGGGATTTAATGAGATGTTTGGAGCTAATTTTAGCTTGTTATCTTTTAAAAATTGATAGCTGTTCGCCCGTTGAAGTTCCTTTTATTCCTAAATGTTTATAAGCAGCCTCTGTAGCAACGCGACCTCTGGGGGTGCGATTGATATAACCTATTTGTAGCAAATAAGGTTCGTAAACCTCTTCAATAGTTTTGCGATCTTCCCCTGTAGCCGCGGCGACAGCTTCTAATCCTACCGGGCCGCCATGAAATTGCTCGATAATCGTATTTAAGACTAGTCTATCCGTCCAATCGAGTCCTCGCGAGTCTACATTTAATACGTCCAATGCCTCAGAAGCTAGTTCTTCATCAATAGTATCTATCTTTTTAACTTGCACGTAGTCTCTTACTCGTCTGAGCAATCGGTTAGCAATGCGAGGTGTTCCTCTGGCGCGACGAGCGATTTCTTGCGCTCCTGCTTCGGTAATCGGAGCATTCAAAATCTGTGCCGTTCTTAGTACAATAAGCGTTAGTTCGTCAGTTTCGTAAAAGCGCAATCGTTGAATTAAACCAAAGCGATCGCGCAATGGCGATGTAAGCGCTCCTATCTTGGTTGTCGCACCGATGAGCGTAAATGGCGGTAACGGAATGCTGCGAATTTTGGTGCTTTGACCTTTACCAATCGTCACGTCTAAGCGATAATCTTCCATCGCTGGATACAGTAACTCTTCGGTGACGCGATTGAGGCGATGGATTTCATCGATAAAAAGGATATCCCCAGGTTTAAGACCTACCAATAATCCGCTAATGTCTCTCTGACGTTCTAAGGCGGGTGCTGCTGTAATTTTACAGCTAACTCCCATTTCTGCGGCTAGAATCAGGGACATGGTGGTTTTTCCCAATCCAGGAGGCCCGTAGAGCAACAGGTGATCGAGTGCTTCTCCTCTGGTTTTTGCAGCACTAATCGCGACTTTAAGAATTTCTTTTAAATCTTTTTGTCCGATGTAGTCGTCGAGGCGTTGAGGACGAATTTTTTCTTCGTTGTTGTCGGTTTCGTCTAACGCAGCAGTAGCAAGTAAGATATTTTCTTCTTGTGAAGGGTTAGATTGATTTTGACGCTTTCTTTTTGCTTGACGGTCGTCGGATGGTGTATTGTCTTGGGAGTTGGAGCGTTTGATTGCCATGAGCGCTTTTGTTGCTTGGACAAGCTTAAGGAACAAGCATATCCTATTTTTATATGTTAGCTTTCTCTGTTTTGGGATTGCTATGAATGCAGAAGTGCGATCGCACCATCCCATAGATAGACCAAATTTTCATCTAAACTATCAGAAAATAGGTAAATAGTAAAAAATCGATTTAATTAAATGATTCCTAAACGCGATCGCTATTGGTTAAAAAATGCCCACATCCCTGCTTGCTTAATCGAAAATAGCAACTTCCCTACACAAACAAAAGAAGGTTTATCCTTAGTCGATTTAGAAATTAGCAATGGAATAATTGCCAGAATTATTGCTGCTTCTTCTAGCACTCCCGATACCGATTTTGTTGACTTGCGTAAAGGAATTATTTTTCCTGGATTTATCGATATACATACCCATCTAGATAAAAGTCATATTTGGGAACGTTCCCCCAATTTAGACGGTACGTTTGATAATGCTTTGAAAATTGCTAAAAATGACTCGCAAACTTATTGGAATGCAGAAGATCTCTATCGCCGCATGGAATTTAGCATTAAATGCGACTATGCTCATGGAACAACAGCAATTAGAACTCATATCGATTCTTTTGGCAAACAAGCAGAGATTAGTTTTGGAGTTTTTAAAACACTTCAAAAAGAGTGGTCGGAGCGAGTTACTTTACAAGCAGTTTCTCTCGTTTCTTTAGATTATTATCAAACGCCGGAAGGAGTTGCTTTAGCCGATAAGGTTGCTGAAGTAGGAGGAATTTTGGGAGGAGTTGCTTATACAAATCCCGATTTAGATAATCAAATAGATGCTACTTTTTTACTTGCTAAAGAAAGAAATCTCAATCTCGATTTTCATGTCGATGAAAATGGCGAAATTGATTCGATTTGCTTGCAAAAAATTGCCGAAGCTGCCTTAAGACATCAATTCACAGGACAAATTATTTGCGGTCACTGTTGCAGTTTAGCCGTTCAACCGCCAGAAATTGCCAACAAAACGATCGCTCTAGTCAAACAAGCTAATATTGGTATTGTTAGCTTACCAATGTGTAATTTATATCTTCAAGATCGCCAAAGCGCACAAACTCCTTATTGGCGAGGCGTTACTAAAGTAAAAGAGTTAAAACAACAAGGAATTCCCGTTACTTTTGGCAGCGATAATTGTCGAGATCCTTTTTATGGATTTGGCGATCGCGATGGATTAGAAGTCTTTACACAAGCGGTTAGAATTGCCCATCTCGATACGCCTTATGATGATTGGTGTTGTAGCGTTACAAAAACGCCAGCCGATTTAATGGGACTGCCAAAATTGGGAAGAATTGAGATAGGATTACCAGCGGATTTAGTATTATTTAAAGCGAGATATTTTAGCGAATTGTTATCGCGTTCTCAGCGCGATCGCATCGTTCTTCGACAAGGAAAACAAATCGATACAACGTTACCCGATTATTCAGAATTAGACGATTTAATTTTGAACTCCTAATCCAGCTACGCTTAGTATTTGATAAGTTAAAGAATTGACCAACCCTAACAAAAAAGCGCCGATTAAAGCGCTCCAAAATCCAAAGCGCAGTCTAAAACCATTAACGAGAGCGGCAGCTAAACCAAAAACGATCGCATTAATGACAAATAAAAATAGCCCCAAAGTTATAACGATAAAAGGAATTCCTAACACGAATAAAATCGGCTTAACGAGCGCATTTAAAAGACCAAAAACAGCCGCTGAAATGAGCGCTTTACCAAAGGTATCAATTTCTACGCCGATAGGCAGTTTGGAGATAATTAAGAGGCTAACAGCAGTGACCAACCAAGCAATTAAAAGATCCATTGCGATCGCTCCTATTTTCTATTAACTTAGCTTAATTTTAGTATTACTTAAGTCGAAAGATTTTAACAAATTGTTATCTGTTGGGAAGGCGATTCCATTGGAAAGGTTATGTGGATCGCATTGTACTTCGACAAGGTAAATAAACCGATACGATTCGACTCGACTATGCAGAATTAAACAATAAGCTATAATAGATAAAATTAATTAATTATAAAGATATCCAGTAACGAGGTGTGAATGTTTGACACTCCCGCCGATAAATCGGGGGATTCTTAGTTCAACGAGTCCACTTAACATAAGTTCCTTGCGAGATCCTTCGCTGTCGCTCAGGACGCTTCGCGCTTAAGCCAGAGGTGGTTCTCGCGCCTTCGCGTTAACTTTGGGCGTGCCCCGCCCTAGTTGTATTTCTACAAAATTTGATTTGGCTCAAATGCTGGTCGCCTAGTTCCTGTTAATCTTTTACCCACTTCCAGGAGGGACAAAATGTACTACTAGAACAACGAAGTAGAACCCCATAGATTAAGTTGTCAAGGTACAGCGTTAACCGTTAGGTTACTGGGTTTTTTAAGAGGTTGATTACCCTGACCTCCGTACTAATTATTTCAAAAGTTGAAAGCAATATGTGTGAAGATTTCGTAAAGCCAGTCCGCCATTCATCTCCTGATAAATCGGGAGTCTTCTGGCTCACATTTGAGAAAAATCTGTTAGCTTTACTCGCTGCTTCTGCAAGCTTATCAGTTATGTTGTTGATGGCTAACACCGCTTATGCGGCTCCAATCGTAGCGAAAAATTTAGGCCTTGTCTCTACACCAATTGTACGAGTTGTCAGTTTAAATTTGGCAAATCCCACCCTTAACTTAACCAATCAAACCAGCAATCCTATTTTGCATAATTTAGGATGCGCCTGCGCTTCTTGTACGGGATTTTCTAAACAACTGTCTATTTAAAAAAGTTCGTTAAGGTAAATTAGCGATTGATACGGGCGAATAACCATTCGCCCGTACAGTTAAATATTAAAGTTTTCTCTGTATTTTTTGCTAAAGTTATCCGATAGTAATTTCTACAGGTTGAGGAACGAGCGAGCCGATATATTCTGGGGTTGAATTCTCAAAATATTCGATCGCCAGTCTACCTATTCCCTGAGTCGTCACCCAATCAAGACCGCCGCCTATCGCGGCTCCCATCGCTCCCAGTGCAACAGTACTAAAAGACTTTTGTACTATTTTTTTGGCAACTTTTTTGCCAAGTGCTTGACATAATGCCTCAGTTAATGCTTTTGTGGCGAATTTAGAGCTTTCTTTGGCGGCTAGGCGAGTTGCAGTTTGTTTGAGAGAATCGACGGTTTTAAGAGCGCTTTCGTTGAAGAAAATTGTTGCTTCTGTCTCGACGAATTTTTTTAACTCTTCGATCGAGCCGTTAGAAATTAATAGTAAAATAGCAGTCTTAAGATCGCTATTGTGTGGAGTATAGCCATAAATATCAGCAAGACAGCGAATCATAAAACTCTGGATTCTCCAACCTTTAATAATATCGAGTGGAAGCGCGATCGGTAAAGTAATTGCGGTTCCCAATCCAGTAACCGCACCAAATAATCCGTTATTAAACGATTGTTCGTCAACAATTTTTTGAGCAATATCTCGCCGACTCAGTGAAGGATAAGTCGAACGAATTGTTTCTATATATTTTTTTGATTCTTGAGAATCAACAGTAAAAATCCATTCAAATACGGTATTAAATGATTGCTCTACAATTGGGGCGTACATAAAGTATTCCTTTTAGTATTTGGTCAATTGAAAATTGACGGGTAAAGGGGAAAAGAAATCTTTAACTAGTGACTGGTGGCTGATAATTGGAAAGCGCGCGCTTTCGTCAATCACCGCTCGCCGATGCGGATACCATTATCCATCACAAGCAACTTAACACAGCACTAGTTTTAATCCAATATATTCAATTTTTTATAATATATTTCTCTATATTTATATTGGTTAACCAATCGTTACAGTGTCGCGATCGCTAAACATGAGATTGGCTAGCAAATACAAAAAAATTATAAATTATATATTAGTAATTAATAAAACCATTCAAGTCAGTCAATCTTAAATAAGAGATTGTAATTAACTTTATTACAAATTCCGAATTATTTGGTTAAGGCTCCTGCTCTCTAGGTAAAAAGCGATTCATAATTTCAAGCATTCTGGCTTGTCGCTCGTCTATCTCATCGAATCGTTCGTAAAAATCCGCTTGTGTCTCGTAAAAATCGGATTGCGAACGAGCAACGCGCGCTAAGAGTTGATAAATTCCATTGCGGTCTTTTTTCCACTCCTCGCGATCTTTCTGCCATTCATTTTTTAGCTCGGTTATGCTAGTGTTTAAAGCTTGAATTGCCTTAGCATTAGAAGCGATTAGCTGCTTTAATTCTTCGTCAGACATCGATTAAACTCCTAACAGATATAGATTTTCAACTACTTCCTGGTTGCTACGAACAACTAAAGAATTAGTTCTATTATCTACCCTCGCTCAATCGATCGCGTTATTTTGAGACTGGTTAAATAATTCAAAAACTTGTCGGCAAAAATGCTTGAGTTTTTCGGTAATTGCGATCGCGGGTTGATATTCGCCGACTAATTGCCAATTATCTATCGTTGACAGTCGCCACGCTTGTCCTTGATGGTTAAATCCTACCGTTTCTATCCCAATAATTTTTTGCAACTCATCAACGGGGTCGCAATAAAAACGAATTTGTACGAGGATACTGCGACTTTGAAATCTGGGACTCCATCCAGGTAAATGAAAGCCAATATCGATAGAATCGGGATCGACCCATTCTCTAGTATCGGGGTCGTTGCGCCACGGTTTGAGGTCGGCTCTTGCATCGGGAAATTCGGTTTTAAATAAATTGACCACAGCAGCGATTTTGGTCGCGAGTTCTAATCCTTTAGCTTGTTCCGATGCGTTCATACCCGATATCCTAAATCTTATTAAAAAGTTTTTTATTAATTACAAGTTAAACCAAAATTGATTTTTGTATCGGTTGATAAATTTCTTGATTGTTGCTCAAAATGCCAACAGGCAGTAAGGTGACAGAAAATAAATGATTTGATAAATAAGGATAACAAACCTCAGTGGAAATAGCAGAAAAAACGATTAAGGTTGGTTCGTTTAGTTGGTTTTATCGAGAAATCATTCCCAATCGAGACAATGAAAAACCACCCGTCTTATTGCTTCATGGCTTACCTTCACAAAGTTATAGTTGGCGCGAGATTATGCCAACTTTAGCCGAATATGGATTGAGAGCGATCGCGCCGGATTGGATTGGTTCGGGTTTTTCGGCTAAACCAGAAAAAAGAGACTTTGCTTACACGCCAGATACTTATCTCAAAGCTTTGTGCGAGTTAGTTAAATCGCTAGAAATCGAAAAGCATTCTCTGGTCGTACAGGGATTTCTCGGTTCGGTTGGCTTGCAATATGCGCTGCGAAATCCAGATGCGATCGAACGTTTGGTCATCCTCAATACACCTCTATCCCCGACAGCTAAATTACCCTGGAAAATGGCACAATGGGGGATTCCTTTAGTAGGAGATATGTTAACCCAAGATCCCCTCTTAATCGATCGCACCTTAGAAGGAGGAAGCGGCTTTGTCATCCCCGATAAACATTTGGATATCTATCGAAAACCCCTGCTGACCACTTCTGCGGCGGGACGTGCATTGATGGGAACAATCAAAAATTTAAAACTATCTGAATCCACAAGCGAGATAGAATCTGGGTTGGCTAAATGGGAGAAACCTACGCTCATTATCTGGGGAATGGCAGATCCTTGGCTGTCTTCTGAGGATGCTGAAAAGCTTGCCAGTGCTAAATCCAACATAGAATTAGTTAAACTTGAAGAAGCCAAACACTACCCCCAAGAACATTGGTCAAAAGAAATGGGTGTAGACCTGGTTAATTTTTTACGCCGTCAAACCAATTAGGAATTCTAGCAAGAGAACCGCGAACAGGGACGGCGTATGGAAGAGTAGATTTAATTTCCTCGTGGTGGGGAACTAAAAACCCCAACAAGAGTGATAATTAAGAGCGAAAACGCTTAATAGTTCGTTTCTCACCATTCCCCGTTCCCCGTTCCCTTCTTGTTGAATTTAGAATTCTTTGGTCAAACGTTTCAATAAAGACGGATTCCTGAGAAAATCATTAATGAATTTATCGTCATTGAATAGTAACAATAGAAAAATGCCACGTCTTCGGTCTATTCTATCTTTGGTTCTCGTACTGGTAACAACCTTGTTAGTCAGTTGTTCTAGTCCTCAAGCAGCCGTACCAACTACTTACTCGCCAGAGAAAATCGCGCAACTTCAAGTCTACGTCCAACCGATTGAAGAGATACGAGGGAGAATGTCGGAACTTCAAACCCTTGTTGCTAAGAAAAATTGGGTTGATGCAGGTACTTTGCTCCACGGCCCGTTTGGAGAACTACGTAAAGATATGCTAGCTTTGTCTCGCAGTCTTTTACCTAAAGACCAAAAACAAGCGACTGAAGTTGCTAGAGAGGTCTTCAGTCACTTTGAACGTCTCGATGCAGCCGCGAGATCTCGCAACTCTGAAGTTGCCGAAATTCAATATCGCGAAGCATTGAAAGATTTCGATGCCTTTTTGAATCTGATACCTAAAGCAGGTTAATTCAGTAATCAGTAATCAGTTATCAGTAATCAGTTTCCGATCGCTGTTGACTGATTATTGACTAAATTTATGACCAAAATTGCTATTCTTGGGTGCGGCGTTGTAGGAGCCGCGATCGCCTACGAACTCAGTCGAGTCCCCGGATTAAAGATCGTCCTTCTCGATGAAAAAGTTCCAGCATCGGGTTCTACGGGAGCCGCACTCGGCGTTCTTATGGGAGCTATCAGCCACAAAACCAAGGGACGAGCCTGGAAGTTGCGTCAAGCTAGCATGGAACGTTATGAAACCCTCATTGATGAGTTAGAATCGATCGCCCGAATTCATATTCCTTTTAATCGGCAGGGGATCGTCATCCTCTGTTTTAGCGAAGAAGACTTAGAAAAGTATCAAAAATTAGTTGAAATTCGCCGTTCGCAAGGATTTAATTTAGAAATTTGGGATTTACAACAACTTCAGGCAAAATGTCCCCAAATTATCGGTGAAAACATTATCGGTGCTGTTTATTCGGAGTGCGATCGCCAAGTTAACCCAACTCTCCTCACCCAAGCACTTGTCGCAGGAGCCGCTATAAACGGCGTAGATTGCAGATTTGGAGTAAAATCTCAAAAATTTATCATAAAAGACCTTAATGGCTCGAATTTACGGCATTGCCAGCAGATTTTAGCAGGAGATGAAGCTATAGATGTTGATTGGTTAGTTGTTGCAGCAGGTTTGGGTTCTACTCCCCTAACGGCTCAATTGGCAAAATCGATAGACGTGCGTCCGGTACTCGGACAAGCTTTGCAACTTAAATTAGCTAATCCATTGGGTCATTCAAAATTTCAACCCGTTATTACAGGCGAAGATGTCCATATCGTACCAATCGGCGACGGCGAATATTGGGTAGGTGCGACGGTAGAATTTCCTAACGAAACGGTAGAAATTATTGCACAAGCTGAGTTATTAGAGAAAATCAAACAAGATGCGATCGCGTTTTGTCCTGGATTAGCCAATGCAACTATAATTCGCACTTGGTCGGGAAAACGTCCGCGTCCCGAAGGCATAGCCGCTCCAATTATCGGTCATTTAGAAGGTTACAACAACGTGCTACTAGCAACTGGTCACTATCGCAACGGAGTTTTATTAGCACCTGCCACAGCATTAGCGATTCGCGAAATAATTCTTTAAGATTATTCTGTCCCCTACTTTCGACTTTGAAATTTATGCTTGAGTCAATCGGCAAGTTACCTTTATGGCTGCGTTTGGGACTAATTTTTCCGCTCGTTTTTCTCAACGGATGGCTGCTATTTTTACTAATCGATTACTTAGAACCGCTGGTTAGCATTTTCGTAACAGCATCGCTGCTTGCCTTTTTACTCGACTTTCCCATCTTCTTTTTGCAAGACCGAGGCATTCCTCGCATACTCGCGATCGCGCTAGTCTTGTTAATAGGATTGCTAGTTTTAGGACTGTTGGCACTGCTCCTCATTCCCTTAATCGTCCAACAACTAAGCGATTTAATTACTATTTTGCCGCAATGGATAGATACGGGAAGCACGCATTTCCAGACCATCCAAGAATGGGCGATCGCGCAAAAACTATCCGTCGATCTTGGTGAAATTGTCGCCCAAGCCACCGAAAAAGTTTCTCAAGCACTCCGTACCTTAACCAGTCAATTGCTGACTATTTTGCTGAGTACTATTACCAGCATTGTCAACATCCTTCTGATTTTAGTTCTAACCTTCTTTTTGGTTTTTACTGGTGAGAAAATCTGGAACGGGATATTTAGTTGGTTTCCCTCACCTTGGGATTTAAAATTGCGAACGACAATCGAACAAACATTCGAGACTTACTTTGCCACGCAAGCAATCTTAGCAGGAATCTTAAGCATTGCCCAGACGATTGTCTTTGTCGTTCTCGACGTACCTTATGCAGTGTTATTTGGCGTTACTATCGGCGTGACGACTTTAGTTCCTTACGCTACTACCTTAACCATCGGGATCGTCAGTTTTATCCTAGCGCTGCAAAATGTTCAATTAGGGATCGAAGTTTTAATCGCCGCGATCGTCGTCGGTCAGATTAATGATACCGTTGTTGCTCCTCGTTTAATGGGAAAAATGACCGGACTCAACCCTGTATGGATTATTATTGCTTTATTTATCGGCGGTAAGCTCGGAGGCGTACTCGGACTATTAATTGCTGTCCCTATTGCCAGCGTCATTAAAAGTACGACCGATATATTACGTGCTGCTAACTCAGAAACACGATCTTGGGAACTGGTGAGTGGGAGTATGGGAAGTCTTTCGGAAGACAAAGAAGAGTCTTAAGATACAAGGATGGGAAGCCAGTGCGCAAAAAAGGGATTTCGACGACGCTTAATATAGCGACACGGTTACATTCTAAAAGAACGAGCTACGCCAACGCCAGCCGCGCTTCCCTTATTGGAGCAACACTAAGCTTTGTTGGGTTTTGCGATCGCACCAACCCACGACAAGTCAAGCAGCCTTTTCCCCATCAAACAAGACATCTACAAAAAGCTTGCTATTTTCTCTACAGAGACTTCGAGAATTTCTGGATCTTGGACGAGTGCAAAACGAACGTAGCCTTCGCCGCACTTGCCAAATCCCGCGCCTGGGGCGACTGCAACGCCTGTAGCCGCAACTAGTTGAGTACAAAATTCAACCGAATTGTTCGCCCAAGGTTCGGGTAATTTTGCCCAGACATACATCGTTGCTTTCGGGGTGGGGACTTGCCAGCCGATGCGATGGAGGGCGTTAATAAAACTATCTCTGCGTTTTTGGTAAATAGAAACCGTTTCTTTTATCGAGTCGTCAGGGGCATCTAAAGCCGCGATCGCGCCGTTTAATATCCCTCTATACTGGTTGAAGTCTACAACGGCTTTAATCTGCCTCAGAGCTTGAATTAATCGAGGATTACCGATCGCGTAACCGATACGAAATCCTCCCATATTGTAAGACTTAGAGAAGGTAAAAAACTCAAGGGAAATTTCTTTGTGAGGATCGGCTTGAAAAATCGACGGGGGAGGCGAAGCGGTATCGAAAAAGATATCCACATAAGGGAAATCGTGGACGAGAACGAGATTGTGTTGGCGACAGAAGTCAACCGCTTGCTCGAAAAATGATAGAGGCGCGATCGCAGTAGTAGGATTGTGAGGATAGCTCAACACCATCATGCGAGATTGCCCCAGAACTGGCAAGGGCACGTCTTCTAATACTGGCAAAAAATTATTTTCTGCCAAAAGCGGCATCGGGTAAATTTGCCCACCAGCGAGATAAACGCCGCCTGCATGAGAGGGATAGCCAGGATCGAGTAATAAAGCAAAATCTCCTGGATTGAGCAATGCTAGAGGTAAATGAGCCGTTCCTTCTTGAGAACCGATTAGAGAAAGGACTTCGGTTTGAGCATCTACATAAATTCCGAAACGTTTCGTATACCAACTTGCAGCGGCTTCTCGAAAAGCCTGCGTTCCGTGATGTAATAAATAACCGTGAGTATCGCGATCGCGTAAAGACTTCTCTATCGCTGCTACAACGCGCTCTGAGGCGGGCAAATCCGAGGAACCTAATGATAAGTCTACAATCTCTTTTCCCGTCGCCTTCGCCTTTGCTTTTGCCCGATCCATATCGGCAAACACGTTAGCTTGCAAAAATTGTAACCGTTCGGCAAATTGCATTTTTATTCTTTGTCCTTTGTCGTTTGTCACTTGTCCTTTGTCGTTTGTCCTTAGTTTTTAGTATTTTTACCAATGACCAATGACTAATGACCAATGACCAATGACCAATGACCAATGACTAATGACTAATGACTAATTAAAGTAACTATCGAGCAATGTCTGAAGCTGCTGTTTGCCGATCGCGCCTTCGTGAGACTTTATAATCTCTTTATCTTTAAACAATCTCAGGGCGGGAACGCCTTCGACTTTGCACTTAGCTACTGAATCTGGATTTGGGTCTACTTCTAGTTTAACGACTTTTAAGCGGTCGTTGTAGGTATCGGCGACCCACGCGATCGAGGGGGAAACCAAGCGACACGGCCCGCACCAAGATGCCCAAAAATACACGAGAACGGGTTGTTCTGTGCTAAATACCTCGCGATCGAATTCAGAATCTGTAATTTCTATAACACTACTCATATTCAGTTATCAGCGATCGGTTATCAGTAATCAATGGTAGAGACGCTATATATCGTGTCTGTACATTGGTGGTTCAGTAGGGGCGCATGGCGTGCGCCCTCACAGTTATCAGTTCGGGAGTAATGAAACAAAAACCAGTAGGAGACGAGGCTTTAATTCAGTAACCAGTAACCAGTTATCAGTTATCAATTACCAAGTAAAAGCCCCTTGCCAACGGTCATTCGCCTAATTCAGGAGTTTAGTTTAGCACTAATCTGGTCACTGGTCACTGGTCGCGGTTTTTAGACATCTTTGAGTTTTGCTCGCAGTTCTTCTAACTCCGCATCAACCACTGAATTAGAGGCAGAAGACGAGCTAGTTTCTGACGCTTCGGGCAATGCTCCTTGAGGTTTAGAACCTTCAAGCATCTGAGCTTTCATCATTGCGAGTTCGTCATCTACATCGCTACCTGCTTCTAGCTGAGCAAACTGTTGTTCGATACCAAACCCGCCCAATTCACCAACGGCTTGAGAGCGAGCTTCCATTTCCAAAACTTTGGTTTCCATCCGCTCGAAAGCACCCGTGGCACTGTTGACATCGATATTGCCCAAGGTTTTTTGCAGTTGTTCGTTGGCTTTAGCTGCCGTAGCACGAGCCTGAAGCATATTCTTTTTGGTTTTTGCTTCAGAAATCTTGCCTTCTAGAGCAACTAAGTTCTTTCTTAGGTTATCGACTTGAGCAACTTGCCCGTCGAGTTGTTGTTTGAGAACGGTTGCTGTATCTGTATGCGATTTTTTACGAGTCAGCGCTTCGCGAGCTAAGTTTTCATCTCCTTTGGAGAGGGCTAGTTTTGCCCGTTGCTCCCATTTGCTAGCTTCTTGTATGTCTTGGTTGTATTTTTGTTCGGTACGCTTTTGTTCTGCAATTGACCTGGCGACAGCTTGGCGTAGCTGTACTAAGTCTTCTTGCATATCGATGACGGCTTGCTCCAGAACTTTTTCTGGATCTTCAGCCTTGCTTACCATATCGTTAAGGTTAGCTCGGACGACTCGGCTAAGGCGATCGAATAATCCCATGACGCTGTTTATCCTCTCGGAGTGTATGAAGTTTAGTGAGAAAGAAGGCTTAAAATTATTAGCCTGTCTATATAAAAGTTTATCTTGACGCTACTGGTAACTCGAAGATATCCTCGTCGAACTAACAGAGCAAGTATATGTCTACTTAATCGATAGTAACCTTCTCATACTTTTTCTATCAACCGATCGCAGCTTTTTCTATTCTTTCCTCAAACACGCCCATGTTACGAAATTTTTGGTATCGTAGTTCTCGACGCTGCCCTGGTGTCATCCCAGATAATTTTTCGAGATTTTCGAGCAGAACTTTTTTGAGGAAAGCGGCTGCTTCTAGGGGAGCAGAATGAGCGCCTCCGCTAGGTTCTGGAACAATTTCGTCAATGATTCCCAGTTCTTTAAGGTCTGAAGCCGTAATTTTGAGCGATACGGCTGCTTGTTCGGCTTTTTTAGCATCTTTCCAAAGAATAGCGGCACACGCTTCTGGAGAGGCAACCGTGTAAACCGAGTGTTCTAGGATCAACAATCTATCTCCAACGCCGATTCCTAAAGCACCGCCAGATCCGCCTTCGCCGATGACCGTACAGATAATTGGTACTTCAAAATCAAACATTTCTCGAAGATTATAAGCGATCGCTTCTCCTTGTCCTTGGTTTTCTGCCTCTATTCCCGCCCAAGCTCCCGGCGTATCGATAAAGGTGACGATTGGCATTCCAAAGCGATTGGCGTGTTCCATCAAGCGAAGGGCTTTACGATATCCTCCAGGGGCAGCCATGCCAAAATTGCGAGCGACATTATCTTTGGTGTCCCGACCTTTTTGATGTCCTAGAATTAGTACGGGTCGTCCGTTCATACGAGCTACACCGCCAACAATCGCCGGATCGTCATAACCGCCGCGATCGCCGTGCATTTCAAACCAATCGTCGCACATTGCTTGTATATAATCTAGCGTGCTGGGACGACGGGGATGGCGTGCCAGTTGCAATCGCTGGGCAGGGGTTAAAGTACTAAAAATTTCTTTACGCAGTTGTTCGGCTCTCGATTCTAGTTTGACGATTTCCTCTGAAACATCGACGTTATTTTCTTGAGCTAGTTTCCGAATTTGGTCGATTCTCGTTTCGAGGTCGCATAAGGGTTTCTCAAAATCTAGCAGAAAGGTTCGGCGCTCGGTTTTTGTCATTTTGTAACCTTCTGGAGAATTCACGACTTGCCTTAAAAGTCAATAAATAAGATAAAAAAATTGACGTTTAGACGGGCAATTAGCAGGATTTTTGGTTTTCTTGCCAGCATCCATGCCAAATTCCAGAATAACAAATCTCACCTACCTTTTATTGGCGACCAGTTATCAATTATCAGTTATCAGTAAATAAAACTTAGTATTCAAGCTGCCATAGATTAGTAAAATGGGCGAACATCGCATTGACTTACGACTGCGGTTGGGTTAGCTGCTGCACAAAAGCTTGATGTTCGGGCGACTGTATTCCCATTTGTAGCACCTCCAGAACGCGCGTCATTTTGTTGTTCAATAGATCGTCTGCTGCCAACCACAAACCAGGAAAGGTTCTACTGCAAATAATTCCATTTTCATTCGGTGGCAACAATATATATTCTCCATCAGTCAAACAAAACCATTCAAGTCGATTTTCGTAGGATTGCCAGACAATATACTCAGCTACTCCATTGCGGCGATAAGCTTGCTTTTTGCTGCCGAGATCGATCGCGGCACTACTAGCAGCGATCTCTGCCACTAGTTCTGGCGTTCCTTCTAAGTATCCGTCTTCGGTTAATCTAGCTCGTCCTCCTACTGCTTCGTCTAAAATCAAAACAATATCGGGCTGTGGTTCGTTATCGAGATCGAGGCGAACCGTTGGTTCGATTCCAAGAAATAAACTCGGTGTAGCTATTTGATAAGTCCACAACCATCCATGCAGCCGACTATGGGGTTCTGCGTGTTGTTGAAAGCGCAACGGAGATGCCACGTAAACGATTCCTTCAATCAATTCTGCTTTTTTGATGTGTGGTGCGGCAGCATAACGCCGTTCAAATTCAGGACGAGTTAAGCGATCGCCACTTTCGAGGGGAGGTGTGCGATCTAATGCCGGACTGGTTTGGCGAGGAGGATGGATGGTCATCGCTACGTTTTAGTAAACCGATCTTATGATAGCGATTTATTTAGATTGACATGGTTTATAAAAAGAGTACGACTTCTCTAATAACAATTTGCGTTCGATGTAAATCTTGGCATCGGGAAATAATTTTTTCATGTGCGTTTTCTTTAAAACCCTCAATTCCTTAATCATGTCCGTCCAAACGGGTAGTTTTGGTTCCCACGAACGAATGAGGCGATCGCGAACCCATTGCGGGAGTTGCCAATAAAAAAGAACGCCCGTGTGTGCCTCAAGAGGGAAGAAATTGCTAGGGGTTTGTACCCAATAAGCATCAGCTAATCTGCGGACTTCTGCGGCAAACGCTGCTTGTTTTTTTTCATCGCCAACGTGTTCGATGACGGAGTTACTAAAAACGATATCGAAAGATTTATCGGCAAATAATCCAGATAAATTGGTTGCATCTCCTTCGACAAAATTATATCCTTCAAGGCGTTCGCGAAGCGTGCCGTCAGGCATCTCGCATTCTGTTACAGAGCTAGGTAAATTAACGATTGTAACCTCAAAATTGTGGTCGATTAACTGCCACATATAAGCCGTTCCGCCCAAATCGATAATTCGAGCATTAGTGGGCGGTTTAACTAATGATAAAAACTTTTGGAAACGCTTAGCACGCCACTCTTTTACGAAAGAATTATTCGCGTACAACCATTCAGAAGTTTTTCGAGTTACGATCTGTAATCTTGTCATTTAATTGTTTCCATCCCGTAGACTTTTTGATAGTATGCCTGATATTCTTGGGATAATAAAGGTTGCCACCAATCGCGATTATCGAGATACCATGCAATTGTTTGTCGCAGTCCGCTTAAAAGCGTTTCCTGTGGAGTCCAACCCAATTCTCGCTCGATTTTGCTAGCATCGATCGCGTAACGGCGATCGTGTCCGGGACGATCTTTAACAAAAGTAATTAACTTATCTGAAGGTTTTACGGGTAACTCCGGGGCAAGTTCGTCCATTAGCTGACATAACAACTTGACGAGATCGAGATTTTTGACTTCATTATTGCCCCCAATATTATAAGTTTCTCCAGGTTTGCCTCGATTAATAACGACATCTAGGGCGCGACAATGATCGCCAACATATAACCAATCGCGAACATTTTGTCCGTCGCCATATACGGGTAGCGGTTTGCCCAATAAAATATTGATGCACATCAAGGGAATTAATTTTTCTGGGAAGTGATAAGCACCGTAATTATTCGAGCAATTGGTGATAATTGTGGGCAGACCGTAGGTATGATAGTAAGCGCGGGCGAGGTGGTCGCTTCCCGCTTTTGAGGCAGAATAAGGGCTATTGGGCGCGTAAGGCGTAGTTTCTGTAAAAGGCGGGTCGTTAGCTTCGAGACTGCCATAGACTTCATCGGTAGAGACGTGGAGAAAGCGATCGCTTTGGGGTTGTCCGCGACTCATCCAATAGTGGCGAAAACTCTCTAAAAGCGTAAACGTCCCAACGACGTTGGTTTGAATGAAAGCATCGGGGCCGAGAATCGAGCGATCGACGTGAGATTCTGCCGCAAAATGAGCAACCGTGTCGATATTTTCTTCTTGGAGTAAGCTATCGATGAAAGCGCGATCGCAAATATTGCCCTTCACGAAACGAAAATTAGTGCGATTTTCTAGGGTAGCTAAATTCTGACGATTACCTGCATAAGTCAGTGCATCGAGAACGACAACGCGATCGCCCTTGTAATTATTACACCAATGATGGACGAAGTTGGAACCAATAAAACCCGCTCCTCCGGTAATCAACAATCGACGAGGTTCCCTCGATACAATACTTTCTGGTTGAAAATCGCTCATAGTATTCTTTAATAAGTACTCATACAATATTAATTACACGCTTTATATTATTGTTTCCTGTTGCAGCAATGCTTTTTGCTTACCCTCACCTAAAAATTTAATTTTGCTCTCAATTAAGCTGTTGCACATTTAAACTGTTTCATCGCCCCTGTGTTTAACGATTGCTCATTAACCATGCTTACTCCCTTCCCAGACGCGAAATTACCCTTCGGGAACCCTTGGCGGGAACGCGTCTGTAACATCTCCCTACTCCCTAAAATTTGTCCCCAATTTGAATGCCCGTTCGCTTAATAGCTTTAAACATAATTAAAATTAACCGCTCTAGAATTTATTGAAGAGTATTTTTTTGATTTATGCAATCTGGCACGCTCAAAAGTTATAGAGTTATCCAAAAAATGTCATGCTAATAAAAGGCAATTGGGCAAAGCCCACGCTACGCGATCGCATGACGGGAAAAATTTATGGTAACAATTCGCTGTAAAAATCTTGAGTTTTTAAATATTACAGCAATTTTGTTCGATAAAGACGGAACTTTAGAAGATTCGCGCTCGTTCTTGCGAGAACTAGCGTATAAACGCGCTAGGATGATAGACGCTCAAATTCCTGGCATTGGCGAGCCGTTGTTAATGGCATTTGGCATTCAAGATGATAAGCTCGATCCTACGGGATTAATGGCAGTGGGAAGTCGTCGAGAAAACGAAATTGCAGCGGCGGCTTATATTGCAGAGACGGGACGCAGTTGGTTTGAATCGCTTGCGATCGCGCGAAATTCTTTTAGCGAAGCTGACAAGTATCTTAAAGATAAAAAGGCAAATCCCTTGTTTCCAGGAAGTTTAGAAGTATTAAAAGAACTCTCACAAGCCGGATTAAAACTAGGCATTCTCTCGGCTGACTCGACAGCAGGCATACAATCGTTTGTGAGTCGCCATCAATTATCCGATTATATCCAAGTTGCGATCGGAGCCGATTGCGGACTGAACAAACCCGATCCGGCATTATTTGTCAAAGCTTGTCAAGCGTTGGGTAGCGAACCTCAAACAACCTTGATGGTAGGAGATTCTCAGGGCGATATAGAAATGGCAAAAGCCGCCAACGCAGGCGGAACAATAGGAATCTGCCCCGGAAATCCCCAAGCGGCACATTTAGAAACCGCAGATGTCGCGATCGCACAATTGGATGAATTAACGATTTCGTTTAATTAGTTATAATATGTAGCTTCTAGCTCGCTTTTCTAGAAGTTCGCGAGATCGAGATGGTCGCACTACGGGGTATTGCGATCGTTCAACCGGATTTGATATTACTTCATTAACGGCAACAGATCGAACTCCTGACGAATGTCAAGCAAAGAGCGATCGAGCATAGGTTCAAAGTCTAAAAAAGGAACGCGATTCTGGCGATTGCGAGTTTTAAACCAAATTGAAATTAACTCCAGAATAAGTAGAGGAAGAACTTTAATAACTTCCCCATAAAGCCAAAACACGCCCTTTTCTCTAGTCATGTCATTATACATAACGTCTATGACAGGTTTATTGGTCTTTCTCATCTCACGGAATTTTTGAAAGGTAGACTCACTCGTCCACCAAAATAAAGGTAAAATCTTTAACTCGTCGTACATTCCCGTGTCACAACCATAGATAACATGACCTACATCATGAGCCAATAGTATTTGGGCGAATTCTGATGGTTGTGTTTGGGGTGGAGTTACATGAGGATTGAAGGCATAGTATTCCGCCAAACCTTCTCGAAGCGTTTGAGTACTGCTTTTGCTGAGGTATTGAGGGCGATCGCTCATAATATCGATACGATAAAGTTTCGTAATTATTTTAGCATCTATGAAAGAAACTAAGAAAAACTCACCAGGAAGACCTCGCAGTAACCAATCCCATCAAGCGATGCTGAAAGCCACCTTAGAACTACTAGCAGAAGTGGGATTTGATGGAATGAGTATTGATGCGATCGCAGCCCGTGCGGGAGTTGGCAAGACAACCATCTATCGCCGTTATACTTCTAAAGAAGAATTGGTAGCAGATGCAATTGAGAACGTGCGAGAAGAAATAACACTCCCTAACACGGGTAACTTACAAAGCGATATTGATGCTTTAGTGGAAAACGCCGCACAAATTACCCTAAGTCCCCTCGGACGACAGACTGTTGCTATGATTATCGGTAATGCTTCTAGTAATCCCCAATTTGCACGACTCTACTGGACAAAATACTTGCAACCTCGCAGGGAAACTTTTGCAGTTGTCATAGAACGAGCAAAAGCAAGACGCGAAATTTCGCCAGATTTAGACTCGAATTTAGTCTTCGATATGATGAGCGGAATCATGCTTTATGCTTTGATTTTTCAACCGAATTCCGAATCTTGGACAATTTATGTTCGCCGCGCGATCGATCTCTTATTCAGAAATGCTTAGATACTAACGGATAGGGGTGAAGAATTGGAACCGCGATCGCAAAGAAGCAAAAAAGCTTTAATACACAATAAATTTCAGAGCCAAGAATGTAATGCTACTATGAGTACTGTTTTTGGATGTGAGGATAAGCAAAATTATGTCATTCGATTCTCGCTGGCACGTCGAAAGACGCAAGCAAATCCTCGACAAATATCCTGAAATAAAGCAATATTTTGGCAATTATCCCCTCTCAGTCATTCCCATTACATTGCTCGTTATCATTCAATGGCTGATGGCGTGGTTAGTCAGCGATTTACCTTGGTGGATGGTAGGTCTTATCGCTTTTTTTGTCGGACAGTTTATCGTCCATTCCCTATCAACCTTCATTCATGAAGCCGCTCACAATCTAATTCTCAAAGGTCGCGTTGGTTCTGTTGTTTCTTTGCTTTTAATCGAGTTAGGAGTGCTTACATTCGGTCAGTCACTTGAATATGTCTCCCAACACGGCCCATCGCATCATCGGCATTTAAATGACTATCTCAAAGACTACGAATGGGCAGATAAAAATCAGGCACAATTTCTACAATCTCATGTTTCCTGGCGCGTCGTCAAAGCG
>JALOOL010000166.1 GCA_025454425.1 Hydrococcus sp. Prado102
GATCGCCCTCAATCTCAAAGAGTTATCGATTTTGTTAATATAGTTTCTCAAAGCTGCAATCTCGATCTCGTATAGCAACTAAATCGTTACATCACTTTAGGCGTTGGCTCGGCTATTTTAAAGATGAAGTAATACGATTGTCTATAAAAAATAGTTAGCAACTAGCAGCTATTTAATTTTTTAGCGTACTAATTACTAACTATTAATAACGAGCGGATAGTTGACTTTAGCTAGTGAGAAGGCACAAAAACGACATAATAATCTCTCGGAATGTAGCGATCTAATGTTTGTGAGTCTATACCAAGAATATAAGCTATTCCATCGTTAATAAAGCTTTCTAGCTGCAAACGAAGTTCTAAAGAGCGATAAGGAAGCTTCACTTTAGAGCGAGAAAATTGTTGACCAGAATTATCTACCCTATCCAATTCAATTTCATTTAAGACATAACTGTGCAATTTTTGCTTAAAGTTAGGAATGGCTAAGAGTTTTTGGCAAAATTCATCCGAATAAAGTTCTAAGACATTTTCAATTTCCTCATCGATCGATTCATGCTTTAAATTTACTAACGTTGCCACCATCATCTTTACTCCTTAAGTTCGCAGTCGATCTCATTGGGTTCCCTTCACCTCGAACTTTTCAGTCTTCATCAGCAAAGTTTCAACGCGCCATCGCGATTCTTCGTTCATTAACTTACTACTTCAACTTCAAAATTTTTGGGAGGAAATCGGGTAGAAATCGGGTAGAAGCTATTGAATTTAATAACGAAATGTTAAAAAAACGGTTTCAGTCGATAACCGATGCCGCGTACTGTTTCGATTGCATCTTTGGGAGCGCCTGTAGTGTTTAGTTTATGGCGTAAGCTTTTGATATGAGTTTTGACCGTCTCCTCGGTTGGTGGTTCCTTTAAAGACCAAATGTGTTCGATAATAACGCTGCGACTAATGACGCGCCGACCGTAGCGCATTAAAAGTTCCAAAATAGAATATTCTTTGGGAGTTAATTGAAGGGGTTTCCCTGCAAAAGTCACTTCAAAGGTACTCGGATCGAGTCGCAAGCTTCCCCAAGTTAAAATAGGAGGCAAACACGCTTCCCCACGACGCAATAGCGCCCGAATTCTGGCAAATAACTCTAACAAGTCAAAGGGTTTGATGATATAATCATCTGCCCCTGCATCCAATCCAAGAATTTTATCGGTATTAGTATCGCAGCCAGTTAGCATGAGGATAGGCTTGAAAAAACCGCGATCGCGCAGTTGCTTACAAAGCGTAATTCCATCTATCTTAGGCAGCATGATATCTAATAGCACTAGATCGTAATCGATTGCTATTATCTGTTGCCAAGCTACTTCCCCATCGCCGACAATATCTACGGCATAACGTTGGTCAACGAGGGATTCTGCTAAGCTTTCGGCTAAGATCGCATCATCTTCAATCAAAAGAAATCTCATCTAGAATCCTCCGGGAGCAGGGAAACCGTGCCGTTTTAACGCACGGAGGAACTGCGACACGAGCAAATTTAGAGCAAGTGCAGATGCAGATCGTTTCCAGTTTCTCGATTTTAAAGATTGATTATTAGAATGCGATCGCTTGTAAAACTTTTTAACAATTGACCCCTTGAAAATTTTTAGAACTGTCGCTACAATAAGAGACTGTTGTCAGCATTCCTCGGTAGCTCAGTGGTAGAGCGGTCGGCTGTTAACCGATTGGTCGTAGGTTCGAATCCTACCCGGGGAGTTTAATTTACTGAACTCTATAACCGCGTTCTTGCAAACAGGTATTGACAATTTGATTATAAGCTTGGATGTTTTCTTGTCTTCGACGCATCGCTGGTTGAGACTCGCGATCTTTTTTGGGGATTGGTCTAGACGGATTGAAGTCTGTCTCTTCTTGTGCGCGCGAATAACATTCGCTGAGGTCTTGGTTTTGTTGTTCTCGGCTTTGTCCTTGTGTAGGAAAGATAAAAGCTCTGCTATAGCCAATCTCAGCGCTAGCTAGAATAATGCCGATTACAAGAAAGCTTGTTGTTTTCAATAGTATCTTCATCTTCATCGGTATCTTATTTCAGTTTATGGCGGAAAGGGCTGTAACTTAATTTATTTGAGACATTTTATAATATTTGCGATCGCTAGCGGTAAATTCTTTGAGTTATTCTAGCCCCTACAACGCTCTACATTCTCAAAAGTTTTTCAGACTTAAGATATAACGCGATCGCTTTTAATTATTCCTGATAGCAGATATACAAAATAACAACTTTTAGTAATCTATAACCTGTGATGTCGATAGGTTATAGATTATGGATATTATTCGTCTTATTTGTGCAATTTTCTTTCCTCCTCTCGGAGTCTTTTTGCAAGTTGGATTGACTTCTCAATTTTGGATAAATATTCTTTTAACTTTATTGGGTTACATTCCAGGAATTATTCATGCTGTTTGGATTATTTTGAAAAGATAAAACAAGCGCTCTGTTGAAATATAATAAGATTTTCAAAAACCAATGGATCGATTGCTAGAAACCATTATTAATAGCATACAGGATGTTATTAGCAGCAGTATTAAGATCGTACCAGGTTTGTTAGTAGCTTTAATAATTATTTTACTAACCCGATATGCAGCCGAGATAGCCAAAGATATTGCCACAAAAGTTGCTAGAAAAACGATTCGCAGTCAATCCTTACAATTTTTATTTATAAAAACGAGTTATGTAACGGCTTGGGTGGTTGGCGTTCTTGTCGCTTGTGTTATTGCTTTTCCAGGGTTGCGACTCGGAGATATTATTGCTACTTTGGGATTGGGTTCTGTAGCTATTGGTTTTGCTTTCCAAGATATTTTTAAAAACTTTTTAGCAGGAATAATTTTACTAATAGAAGAACCTTTTCGGATTGGCGACCAAATTGTTATCGAGCAGTATGAGGGAACAGTAGAAAGAATTGATATTCGCAATTCTAAAATTAGGACTTATACAGGAGAGCGAATTTTAATTCCAAATTCGACTATATTTACGAGTGCGGTTATTGTGAGAACGGCTTTTAATTGTCGGCGAACCGATTTAGCTGTGGGAGTAGATTATGATACTCCTTTACCGAAAGCCGTGCAAATTTTGCAGCAAACGATTGAATCTGTAGAAGGAGTTTTAAACAATCCCGCTCCTGAAATAGATTTAGTTAGTTTTGGCGATAGTTCCATCGATTTTTTTGTTCGTTATTGGACTGCACCTCAAAAACCAGAAGTTCGTCACGTTCAAACTAGGGCAATTATAGCCATCAAAAAAGCTCTAGATGAAGCTAATATTAGTATCCCATATCCGATTCGTACCCTATATTTTTATAACCAACAAAAAGTTGACGATCGCGTTCCTCAATCTCCTCAAACGAATGATAACAACAATCGTTTGAGGAAAAATTAATGAGTTTTATAATTCTGATGGGGTATCTGGCGCAACCTCAATACCTTGATTTTGTCTTACGATTGGCGGTTCGACAATCAACTCTTCAATTGATTCAATATTGACCCCGATTTGCTGACAAGCATCTTGAAGATCTTGCATGAACACTTCAGTATATTTCTCGTAACCGCATTGATAAGCTGCGACTTCTATTCCTTCTTTGGCATTAGCTTTAGCACAATCGATTAATTCAAGTCCTTTGAGGGGTTGTCGTGCAGGCATTGGTTAATCTCGCTAGATTGAGGTTGTCGATCGCTATCTAAGCTTAATTGAGAGCGCGATCGCATCTGGCTTTAGTTTTATCTTCTTTAATCAATCGCGAGTGCAAATATATCGATAGAAATCAAAAAAATCTGCCTAATGTAATAAATATAAACTTCATTTTCGCTTCAATAATTGTAAGTGTAAGTCTGCCCAAAACTTTCGATCTGCTGAGACGGGATATATCGCGTCTAATAAAAAACCAATGCTTTCTCTAACTCAAAATACTTCCCGACAAAGAGAAATCCTAGAAGTTGTATTCCGCAATGGCTGGGATTATATGCGAGGATTGCTCACAGGAAACAAGTCGGACGAACCGCGTCTTCCCTCTCCCGAAGTTTTACGTAAAATTCTCATCGAACTCGGCCCGGTTTACGTCAAATTGGGACAACTTCTGTCTACTCGTCCTGACTTACTACCAGGAAGATATATCGATGCACTAAGCGATTTACAAAGCAACGTTCCTCCGGTATCTTGGATGGCAGTAGAAAGCTTTCTTAGAGGACAGGTAGTACAACCATTAGAAGACATTTTTAGCGAGATTGAGCCTGACGCTGTTGCTGCTGGATCGATCGCGCAAACTCATCGCGCTACACTCAAAAACGGTCAAAAAGTTGCCCTCAAAATTCAACGTCCTGGTATCGCGCCAGTAGTAGAAAGCGACATTGCCATAATTAAAAGTTTAGCCGAATTAGCTGCTTTAACAGATTTTGGCAAAGACTACGATATTGTTGCTATAGCCGACGAATTTACTACCGCACTGCGAGCCGAGTTAGATTTTACCACTGAGGCAAGCTATACCGAGCAACTGCGCCGCGATTTATCTCAAAGTCGCTGGTTCGATCCCAAAAAATTAGTAATTCCAGAAGTTTATTGGGAGTTGACAGCACCGGGGCTGTTAGTTTTAGAATGGCTTGAAGGAGTTCCGTTATTATTATCGTCGCCCTCTCAAAGCGAAAGACAAGCGATCGCAACGATATTATTTCGCGCTTTCTTTCAGCAAATTTATATTAATGGTTTTTTCCATGCCGATCCCCACCCCGGCAACATTTTTTATTTAAAAGACGGTCGCATCGCCTTATTAGATTTCGGTTTGGTCGGACGCTTAGATCCGCGCACCCAAGGACTTTTGACAGAAATGCTCTTAGCAGTTGTGGAACTCGATGCTGGGCGTTGCGCTCAATTAACCTTAGAATTAGCAGAGGCAGGACAACCCGCAAGTATGGAGCGTCTTACTAGCGATTGCGATCGCATGTTACGCAAGTATTATAACCGCAATCTCTCTCAAATTAACTTCAGCCAAGTAGTTTACGAGTTTTTACAAGTCGCTCGCAACAACAAAATTCGTTTACCAGGTAATATGGGTCTTTATGCAAAAACCCTAGCTAACTTGGAAGGGGTTGCTCGTAGCTTCGCTCCTGATGTCAATCTTTTAGATGAAGCCAAACCCTTGATGGTGGATTTATTCCGCCGTCAACTCCTCGGAGACAATCCCGCAGAAACGTTGCTAAGAACGGTTCTCGACATTAAAAATCTTTCATTGCGATCGCCGCGCCAACTCGATTTACTGCTCGATCGCATCACCTCCGAAACGCTGCGATGGAATATCCAAATTCCCAATCTAGAATCGTTACGGCGCGGTGTCGAACACTCCGTTAATCGACTTTCTTTTAGTATCGTACTTGGTTCGTTGATAATGGGAGCAGCAACAATTTCTACAGGCGCACAAACACCCCAGCTATCATTGCTCAGCAATACTTTATTTGCTGTTGCTAGTTTAATCGGCGTATGGTTGCTCGTCAGTATTCTTCGTTCGGGACAGCTTAAGTAAAAGGCGATCGCAGTTATCTTTACCGAAATTTTTGGGTTTAAAGCCTCGCCCTGGAAGGGCGACTTTAAATAACTTGTGCTAGAATAGTTTACGTCAGGCAAAACAACGTAACTATGTTGGTGTTCGAGGCAAAACTTGAGGGACGCCACGAGCAGTACGAGAAGCTGGATGAAGCAATTCGTACTGCTCGTTTTGTTCGTAATTCTTGCCTGCGATACTGGATGGATAACCGCGACATCGGACGATACGATCTGAGTGCATATTGTGCTGTCCTGGGGAAAGAATTTTCTTGGGCAGGAAAACTGAACTCTCAGGCCCGACAAGCTAGTGCCGAAAGAGCATGGAGTGCTATTGCTCGTTTCTTTGACAACTGCAAGAAAAAGATTATCGCAAAGAAAGGATATCCACGCTTCAGGTCCGAACAGACACATGGCTCTGTTGAGTACAAAACCAGTGGCTGGAAACTTTCTGATTGCCGTAAATACATCACTTTTAGCGATGGCTTTGAGGCGGGAACCTTTAAAATGTGGGGAACCCGCGACTTGCATTTTTATGAGTTGAAGCAATACAAACGAGTGCGCGTAGTGCGTCGTGCAGATGGCTACTACGTACAATTTTGTATCGACCAAGAGCGACTGGAGTTCCGAGCGCCAACATCTAAAACTATTGGGTTGGATGTTGGGCTGACTCATTTTTATACCGATAGTGACGGGCAGACTGTTGAAAATCCAAGACATCTCCGTAAAAGCGAGAAAGCTTTGAAACGGTTTTCTCGTCGTTTGTCTAAGACAGAGAAAGGTTCTCAAAATAGAGCCAAGTTTAGAAATAAACTGGCAAGAAAACACCTCAAAGTAAGTAGGCAGCGTAAAGATTTCGCCGTGAAGTTGGCGAGATGCGTAGTCGAGTCTAACGATTTGGTAGCTTATGAGGATTTGAAGGTGCGTAACATGGTCAGAAATCGGCATCTGGCTAAGTCCATATCCGATGCAGCATGGACAACCTTTCGTACTTGGGTTGAGTATTTTGGCAAAGTGTTTGGAGTAGTCACGATTGCTGTTCCCCCTCACTACACCAGTCAAAATTGCTCCAACTGTGGCCATGTTGTCAAAAAATCTCTGAGTGTCAGAACTCATGTTTGTCCTCATTGTGGGCATACGCAAGGTAGAGATTGGAATGCTGCACGAAACATTCTTGAGTTAGGATTGCGTACTGCGGGGCACGTAGGAACGACTAGTTTAGAGCTAGAAAACGCCTCTGGAGACATCGACCTCTGCTTGGGTGGGGCAACTCCTCTAAGTAAGCCGAGTCGCGGAAAGAGGAAGCCTAAGAAGTAATTCTTAGAATCCCCGTCCGTTTCACGGCGGGGAGGATGTCAATTTAGGTCAATCGCGTACAAAAACCGCTCGCTTTACCATGAAAAAAATAAAATTCATGATTTTTTTCTCAATAAACTAGGGCATACTAGTTTTGCAATCTTGTCTTTGCAAATTCTAATTAATGTTAAAGCGTTTAAAGCGACTGGCTAGTAACACAAGGCTGAGAACGGTTTTAATCGTTCCGTTTGTGGTGCAGATCGTGGGAACGGTAGGATTAGTAGGATATTTTTCCTTTAAAAACGGACAAGCAAAGATCGCCGATCTTGCCAATCAACTGATGGAACAGGCAAGCGATCGCGTTGACCAACATTTAAATAGTTACTTATCTATTCCTAACAAACTCATAGCAATTAATCTACGAGCGCTCCAACGCAAGCAGATAGATCCCAACAATTTTTCTGAGATCGCCAACTTCTTTTGGCAGCAAGTCAAAGAATTTGATGTCAGCTACATCAATTATGGACTAACCACGGGAGAATATGCCGGGGCTGGATATCTCAGCGACACTCCTTATGCTGCCATTATGCTTAGCGAAACCTCTGCAAAAACTCAAGGCATCAACTTTAACATTACTACTGATAGTCAGGGAAATCCCATAATCAAAGAACCCGATCCCGAATACGACCATCGACAAGAAGCATGGTATCTAGAGGCGATCCAAAAAGGTCAACCGATTTGGAGTCAGATTTATATCTGGGATGGATCGACTCCTTTGATGTCGCTTGCGGCTAGCCGACCGATTTATAATTCAGAAAAAAAAATTATTGGTGCGATTGGGATCGATATGTTGCTCTCGCGACTTAGCTATTTTCTCAAACAAATCGATCTCAGTCCATCTAGCAAGATCTTTATTCTCGAACGCAATGGCGACTTGATAGCAAGTTCCGGCGACGAATTGCCGTTTAGGAAAGTCGAGGGAAAAAAACAACGACTCAGCGTTACACAAAGTCGCGATGTCGCGATCCAAGCGAGTGCTAAAGCAATTCTGGATCGATTCGATCGCTTCGATAACATACAAAAAAGCCAGCAACTCGATGCGATCGCCAACGGAGAACATCATTTTGTGAGGGTTACACCTTGGCGCGATTCCTACGGACTCGATTGGCTAGTCGTCCTGGTCGTTCCAGAAGCCGATTTTATGGCACAAGTCGATGCCAATAACCGCACGACGATTTTATTATGCTTGGGAGCCTTAGTTGCGACAACTCTTTTAGGATTTTATACCGCTCGTTGGATTGCGCAACCGATTATCCGACTCAGCGAAGCAAGTGCGGCGATCGCATCGGGGGATTTAAATCAAACCGTTGAAGTCGAGCATATTCAAGAACTCAGAACCCTAGCGCGATCGTTCAATACCATGTCAGAGCAGCTACAAGCCTCTTTTAATGCTCAAGCACAAGATCGAGCGCAATTAGAAGAAAGGGTACAAAAGCGTACCCAAGAACTGAGCAAAGCCGAAAAAATGGCAGATCTCGGTCAACTAATAGCCAGCGTCGCTCACGAAATTAATACTCCTATTGGTGCAATTAATGCCTCGATTGGCAATATTGCTACTTCTCTCAAACAATCGCTGTACCAACTTCCTCAACTTTTAGAAAAACTGTCTCCCGAACGACTAGCCGATTTTTTTAAGTTGCTAGAGATTATCGAACAGCCCAAGCCTTCTCTTTCCTCTCGCGAAGAACGACAGTTAAAACGTTCGCTCAAAGAAAGGTTAACTAACAACAAGATCGAGAATGCAGGGTCGCTCGCCGATCTCCTCAGCCAAATGGGAATTGATTCAGAACTCGACGCGATCGCGCCGTTGCTCGGAAAACCCGATAGTCTGACGATGATACAAACAGCACATCAGCTATCGACTATACAAAATAACAGCGATAATATCAAACTCGCAGTCGATCGCGCTTCTAGAATCGTCTTTGCTCTCAAAAGCTATTCTCGCCAAGCTCCAACGGAGCAAAAGGTCAAGGCTTCTGTTATCGAAACCATAGAAACCGTACTAACCCTCTATCGCGGTCAAATCAAACGCGGCGTTGAAGTGAGACGATTTTATCAATCCATCGCTCCTATCCTTTGCTACCCAGACGAACTGACTCAAGTTTGGTCTAATTTGATTAATAATGGTCTGCAAGCCATGAAATTTCAGGGGTGCTTAGAAATTTCTGTTTTTGAACGAGATAGCGCGATCGTTGTCGCGATAACCGATTCTGGTGGCGGTATTGCGCCAGAGATCCAAAGTAAAATTTTCGAGCCATTTTTCACTACCAAGCCTTATGGAGAAGGGAGTGGATTGGGACTTGATATCGTGCGTAAGATTATAGATAAACATAAAGGCACAATAGAACTAACCAGCCAACCTGGGCATACTACTTTTAGGATCTCATTGCCCAGTCACTAGACCTATGGGCAAAAGTCTTAAGAATTGACGCTTAAGAATGAAAGGATTTTGGATGAAAGGATTGAGAAATTTAGGCCTTTTGCCCATAAATCTACTGTCGATGCGATCGCCAATGGGGCTGGAGCAATGAATTTTTAAGAAAGCTTGAGCCTTAATGTATTGGAGCGAGATAATTACCTATTGGTCGAAATAATCGCTTCAGATTGTGGCATTAATCCAAAAAATCAAGATAGAATTTTTGAACTGTTTTTTACAAAGAAGCCAATGAGCGAAGGAAGCGAATTAGTATTGAAGAGCGTTCGCCAATTTATAGATAAAAATCAAAGTAAAGTTGAAGTTCTCAGCTTACCTGGGCATACTAAGTTTAGTGTCTGGTTGCCCATTCAGTAGGAAAGTAGTTTAGGAGTTCAGTAGTTCAGTAGTTACAAGGAAATCTTAACTTTGAACTTTTTGTCTCCCAATTCCCAGTTCATATGCCCAACTTAGCAATTTTATGTGTCGATGACGAACGAATTATATTGTTGAGCTTGCGAGATCGGATTGGCAAGCACTTTGGCGATCGCTATCGCTATGAATTTGCCCAAAGTGTTGAGGAAGCTTGGGAAGTCATTGAAGAATTATATTCAGAAAACATAAAAATACTCGCGATCGTTTCCGATTGGCTGATGCCTGGAATCAAAGGCGATGAATTTTTAATAGAAGTTCACGCGCGTTTTCCCGATATCGTTACAGTTTTGTTGAGCGGACAAGCAGACGAAATCGCGATCGAACGCGCTCGCAAATACGCTAACCTCCACGCTTACATCCCGAAACCGTGGGAGGAAGAAACATTAATTAGTATCATTAAATCGGGATTGGAGAAATTTAAATGAGTAGAGGGGCAATCGTTTGCGTCGATGATGAAAGATTTGTTCTAACTAGTTTGCGCGATCGCCTTTCTAGTTTTTTAAGCTATGAGTATGAAATTTTGCTTGCCGAAAGTGCTAGCGAAGCCTTAGAAATTTTTGCCGAACTCGAAGAAGAACAAATCCCCATTCCCCTGATTATCTGCGATCAGATCATGCCTGGAATGAGTGGCGAACAATTATTAATCGAGATTCATTCGCGCTATCCCAAAACCCGCAAAATTCTCCTCACCGGACAAATCAGCTTTAAAGAAGTAATCGATGCCGTTAACCATGCCGATCTCTACCGCTATATTCCCAAACCTTGGGATGAAACCGACCTTAGCTTGACCGTCAGAGAAGCCATTCGCAGCTATTTTCAAGATTGTCAAGTCATCGAGCAAAATGAAGCCCTACGCGAAGCCAACGAAGCCTTACAGCGAGAAATTATCGAACGGATGCAGGCACAACAATTGCTCCAAGAAAGCGAAGAGCGTCTAGAAAGCATCCTCAATTCTCTTGAAGAAGTTGTTTGGTCTGCCAAACCCAACCCCCCAAAACTCCTTTATCTCAATCCTGCTGCTGAAAAGATTTACGGTCGCCCGATCGCGGAATTTTTTGAGAATATCGAACTATGGCTAGAAGTCGTACATCCCGAAGATCGCGATCGCTTGGCTCAAACGCCCCAACTATTGCTAGAAAAAGGCATCCTGAACGTTGAATATAGAATTCTACGACCCGATGGTGAGGTTCGATGGCTCAGCAGTCGTCGCAGGGTTATTTATAATGCTCATGGAGTTCCCATTCGCATTGACGGCATTATTCGCGATATTACCCAAGAAAAACTCGCTCAGGAGCGATTGGTCTACGAAGCGCTTCACGATGCGCTGACAGGGTTATCCAATCGAAATTTATTGATGGAGAGAGTTGAAAACTCGCTACAACGCGCGAAGCGAAACCCCAATTATCTTTTCGCCGTTCTGTTTATCGACTTAGATCGCTTTAAAATTATTAATGATAGTTTGGGTCATCATGTGGGCGATCGCTTAATTATCTCAACGGCTCGTCGTTTAGAAGAATTAGTGCGTACTAGCGATACTATTGCTCGCCTTGGTGGAGACGAGTTTGTTATTATTCTCGACCCCATTCACGATATTAACGATGCTATCCGCATCGCCGAGCGTATCTCGGCTCAACTCAAACAGCCCCTCAATCTTGAAGGTCGCGAAGTCTTTACCAGTGCCAGCATCGGCATTGCCTTAAGTTCTCCTAACTACCATCAAGCTGCCGATTTGCTCAGAGATGCCGATATTGCAATGTATCGCGCCAAAAATAAAGGTAAGTCGTGTTACGAAATTTTTAATAGCGAGATGTACGCTCAAGCTTTGGCACAACTCCAGCTTGAAAATGATTTGCGCCAAGCATTATTACAAAACGAATTTCGAGCTTATTATCAGCCTATATACTTCGCTAAAACGGGGACTTTAATAGGATTTGAAGCCTTGAGTCGCTGGCAGCACCCGACGCGCGGTTTTATTTCTCCGGCTGAGTTTATTCCCATTGCTGAGGAAAATGGTTTAATCGTACAAATTGGCGAATGGATGCTCAGTTCGGTTTGTCAGCAAATTCAATATTGGCAAAAACAATTCTCTCTCCAAGCACCGCTCAAAGTGAGCGTCAATCTTTCTGCCAAGCAGCTTAAAGATCCCAATTTCTTACAAAAAATCGATCGCATCCTCGCAAAAACGGGTTTACAAGGTTGCAATTTACAACTAGAGTTGACCGAAAGTATGCTCATGGACGATGTTGAAAACCTGATGGGGATTCTTTCACAACTTAGAGTCAGAGGAATTCATTTAAGTATCGACGATTTCGGAACGGGTTATTCTTCTTTGAGTTATTTACATCGCTTTCCCGTCAATCATCTCAAAATCGATCGCTCGTTTGTCAAAGGGATAACTGACAATATAGAAAGTCTCAAAGTCACAGAATCGATCGTTGCACTGGCTCATAATTTAAATATGAGCGCGATCGCTGAAGGTGTAGAAACGAAAGAACAACTCATACAGTTACGCCTACTCGATTGCGAGTACGTTCAAGGTTATCTATTTTCTCCTCCAATTCCAGCCCCAGCCGCCACAAATTTGCTTGCTCGTTCTTTCCCCGTCAAAACTTCTCAAAACATTTAACGA
>JALOOL010000167.1 GCA_025454425.1 Hydrococcus sp. Prado102
TCAACAATAAAAGGATCTTCAAGCTTAATTTCCTGGCGAAGTGTCTCGACTTCTTGGCGCGTTTTACTAGTGACGGGAACGACTGGAATTTGTTGAGTTTTGAGTTTTTCTAAAACGGGAATTGCTGCTTCGTAAGCATAATCATCCTGATTGAGAAGCGTTCCATCGAGATCGGTAAAAATTAAGAATTTCATTAATCTAGGAGTTCAGGAGTTCAGAAGTTCAGTAGCCAAGAGTTTATGTCGTAAAGATTTTCCCTTGTCCTCTTTTTCTTCCTTGTTCTCTATTGTCCGATCCCTGTTGCCTATTCCCTACGATCAAAAACCAAAATCCAAAATCCGCAATCGAATCGAATCAGCGGCGGCGGGTAATCCTTCTGCTTCTGACAAAATTTGCAAAGCGCTAGAGATTTTCTTCAAGGCCGCAGGGGAATATTCGAGCAAGCTGGCTTGTTTCATGAACGTTTCAACCCCGACAGTAGAAGTATAACGAGCCGTCCTAGAGGTAGGAAGAATTGATGAAGAACTCCCTAAATAATCGCCTACTACTTTTGGCGTAGAGTTGCCCAAGAAAAGTGCGCCTGCGTGACGAATTTTTTGAGATAATTCCCAAGGATCGCTCACTTGTAAGGCTAAATATTGGGGAGCAAAGCGGTTGGCAAGTTCGGCAGCTTCGTCTAAATTATTGACGATAATAATTAAACCGTAATGGGCGATCGCTTTTTCGACGAAAATCCGTTGAGGGTGGCGTTGCAGTTGTTGAGTGACTTGCTCTTGTACGAGTTGAGCTAATTGGCGATCGCTGGTTAACAAAATGGCTGCGGCTGAAGTGTCTTGTTCTGCCTGTGCTAAGAGATCGGCAGCTATTTGGACGGGATTTGCCTGACCTTCTGCAATAATCATCAAATCCGATACCCCAGCCGGAAAATCGATTCCAACCGTTCCGTAGACCATTTTTTTAGCGATGGTAACGTAAATATCTCCAGGCCCGGTAATCGTTTCTACTTTGGGAATCGTTTCGGTACCGTAGGCTAAAGCTGCGATCGCTTGAGCGCCTCCAATTCGATAAATGGCTGTCACTCCCGCTTCTTGCGCGGCGACCAAAATCTTCGGATCGATTTTTCCTTGGGCATCTGGCGGAGTAACCATGACAATCTGCTTGACGTTAACCGCTTTGGCGGGGATCGCTTGCATCAGCACGGTACTCAAACAAGGCGGCTTGTCTGCTGGTACGTATAGTCCTGCTCGTTCGACGGGAAAGTAACGCTTGCCCCAGACAACATCGTCCTCGCCAAATTGAACCCAGGATTTAGGGACTCGCTGGCGATAAAATTCTTCGAGTTTTCGGCAGGCTAATCGAATAGCATCGAGTAATTCTTTAGGAATTTGTTGATAAGCAGCATCGAGTTCCAAACCACTCAGACGCAATTGCTGAAGTTCTAACGTCTGTTGCACTGGTTTGTCAGTATAATCCAATAGCGCTCGATCTCCTTGGCGCTTGACAGCTTCCAAGATATCTCTCACCAGCGCTTCTTTGGCTCGAATCTCATCGTCGTGGGTGCGATCGCCGATTCGTCGCAATTCTGTTTGTGCCTCGGCTTGCTCGGTAATGATTCGCAGCATGGAGTCCAAATACCCGCAGTAGCTACTTAGCGCGTGAGTTTAGCGTCTTTTGCCAAGTTGCGATCGTTAATCGAGATTTCCTGGCTTACCAAACCCACAACTATAGCTTAACCTGGATTTTTCTTTGCTTGCTCGAATCTGGATCGATTCTCCTTATTAAAGATTCATTGAAATTAAATCGAGGTTGTTGTTATAATGATATGTCCGATTCTATTATTTCTATCTACCCAAACAATTTTATAAGACAACTGTGGCTAATACGAAGTCTGCTATCAAGCGCATCCAAATTGCAGAACGCAACCGCCTCCGCAATAAAGCTTACAAGTCGGCGGTAAAAACTCTCATGAAAAAATATCTCAAGGCTGTAGAAACTTACGCTGCAAGCCCCAACCCCGAAACTAAAGAAGCCGTGCAAGAGGCTATGTCAGCAGCATACAGCAAGATAGATAAAGCTGTAAAGCGGCAAGTCCTACATCGCAACAACGGCGCTCGCAAAAAAGCGCGTCTGGCTAAAGCACTAGCTCTAGTATCAGCAGAAGCTTCATAGGTAGGTAATCGATCATTAGTCATTAGTCACCAGTCATTGGTTATTAATTACAAAGGACAAGTGACAAAAGACAAAGGACAAACGTCGAACGTCGGTACAATCGCAATACTCTGCGAGGAGGAATTAATGCAGCTAATCGATACCCACGTTCATATTAACTTTGAAGTTTTTGCCCAAGAACTCGACGCTCTAGCGGCGCGATGGCGAGAAGCACAAGTCGCTCATCTGGTTCACTCGTGCGTAGAGCCAGAAGAATTTGCTAGTATAAAAGCCATTGCCGATCGCTTTAGCGAAGTCTCTTTTGCTGTTGGCTTGCACCCGTTGGACGTTGATAAGTGGACGCAAACGATGGCAGAGGAAATCTTGACTCTCGCCAGTTCAGATCGTCGAGTCGTTGCGATCGGAGAAACTGGACTGGATTTTTACAAAGCTGACAACGAGACATTGCAAAAAGAAGTATTGAAAGCGCAACTGCTTGTTGCTAAGCAACTGAACAAACCAGTTATCATTCATTGTCGAGATGCAGCAGTAGCCCTACGAGAGGTTTTACAAGATTTCTGGAAGCAAAGCGGTTCTGTAAGCGGAGTCATGCACTGTTGGGGCGGTACGAGCGAAGAAACACAATGGTTTTTAGATTTGGGATTTTATATTAGCTTTAGCGGAATCGTTACTTTTAAAAATGCCAAAGATATTCAGGAATCAGCCAAAATGGTTCCGAGCGATCGCTTGCTAATCGAAACCGACTGTCCTTTTCTCGCCCCTACTCCCAAGCGAGGCAAAAGAAACGAACCTGCCTACGTCCGTTACGTAGCGGAATGCGTGGCAAATTTACGCGGCATTTCTTTAGAAACCCTTGCCGACCAAACGACAGCAAACGCCTGTCAGCTTTTTGGCTTATCATTGGGGCAACCTGCGGATACTAAAATGCTGGCAAACTCATTATAAATTCAACCATTTTCATCAGAGTAATGACCGAAAACCATCAAAATTTCCTGAGAGTTTGGCAGTTATTCATGAAAAAAGCAATACTAGTTTACCCTTGGAAAAACTACTAAAACCTCACAACCTTACCACTTGTTGACTCGTTTTCAACGACTAAAACCTCAGTGTATTAAAGAGTTCAAGGTTCAAAAACCATTTTTTGAACTTTGAACTTTGAACTTTAACTTTACTTATAGCGCAAGCAGTATTACGGACAGCGATGACAAATCAAACCTACAACCTGCTACCCGACCTGATTGAAATTCAACACGCCAGCTTTCGCTGGTTCCTTGAAGAAGGGTTGATCGAAGAACTCGACAGCTTTTCTCCGATCTCAGACTATACGGGAAAATTAGAGCTACACTTCATTGGCTCTGATTATAAACTCAAAGAACCCAAATACAGCGTCGAGGAATCCAAGCGGCGAGATAGTACTTACTCGGTGCAAATGTACGTACCGACTCGCTTGATTAACAAAGAAAACGGAGAAATCAGCGAAATGGAAGTCTTCATCGGCGACCTGCCTTTGATGACTGAGCGGGGTACATTTATTATTAACGGAGCAGAACGAGTCATTGTCAACCAAATCGTTCGTTCTCCAGGAGTTTATTACAAAGCAGAAACCGATAAAAACGGTCGTCGTACCTATTCCGCTTCGCTCATTCCTAACCGAGGCGCGTGGTTGAAATTTGAAACCGATAAGAATGGTTTGGTTTGGGTCAGAATCGACAAAACGCGCAAACTATCCGCACAAGTGCTGCTCAAAGCGATTGGGTTGAGCGATAACGAAATTATCGATACTCTGCGCCACCCAGAATACTATCAAAAGACCTTAGACAAAGAAGGCAACCCCAGCGAAGAAGAAGCCCTCTTAGAACTGTATCGGAAACTGCGTCCCGGCGAACCGCCAACGGTAAGCGGCGGTCAGCAATTGCTCGATTCGCGTTTCTTCGACCCCAAACGCTACGACCTCGGACGGGTAGGACGCTATAAGCTCAACCGTAAATTGCGCCTCAACGTGCCAGATACAACAAGGGTATTAACGCCTGTCGATATTTTGTCCGCGATCGATTATTTAATTAACTTAGAATTCGATACGGGGATGACCGACGATATCGACCACTTGGGAAATCGAAGAGTGCGATCGGTTGGCGAATTGTTGCAAAATCAAGTGAGAGTGGGACTAAACCGTTTGGAGCGGATTATTCGCGAACGGATGACAGTAAGCGAATCCGACTCGCTTACTCCTGCTTCCTTGGTCAACCCTAAACCGCTCGTCGCTGCGATTAAAGAGTTTTTTGGCTCCTCTCAACTATCCCAGTTCATGGATCAAACCAATCCTCTAGCCGAATTGACTCACAAGCGACGCTTGTCAGCCCTCGGCCCGGGCGGATTGACCCGCGAACGAGCAGGATTTGCAGTAAGAGACATTCACCCCTCGCACTACGGTCGTATTTGTCCTGTTGAAACGCCTGAAGGCCCCAATGCTGGATTGATCGGTTCCTTGGCAACTTACGCTCGCATCAACCAATACGGCTTCATCGAAACCCCTTACTACAAAGCAGAAAACGGACGAGTCAACAAAGATACAACGCCCGTCTACTTAACCGCCGATGAAGAAGACGACTTACAAGTCGCACCTGGAGACGTCCCAATCGATCTCGAAAACAATATTCTCGGCGAAAGCGTTCCCGTGCGCTACCGTCAAGAATTCTCAACAACCACGCCAGATCGAGTAGACTACGTTGCCGTTTCCCCCATGCAAATCGTCTCGGTAGCAACTTCGTTGATTCCGTTTTTGGAACACGACGATGCTAACCGCGCTTTGATGGGATCTAATATGCAGCGCCAAGCCGTACCGCTGCTGCGACCGGAACGTCCATTGGTTGGAACGGGTTTAGAAGCGCAAGCGGCTCGCGACTCTGGAATGGTCGTCGTTTCGCGTCACGTAGGAAAAGTAACTTACGTCGATGCAACGGTGGTTAAAGTCCGAGTTGACGAGACGGGAGAAGAAATTGTCTATCGCTTGCAAAAATACGAGCGTTCTAACCAGGATACTTGTCTAAATCAGCGTCCCCTCGTTTATATCGGCGAAGATGTCGTACCCGGACAAGTACTAGCAGACGGATCTGCTACAGAAGGCGGCGAATTGGCGTTGGGTCAGAATATTTTGGTCGCGTATATGCCGTGGGAAGGCTATAACTACGAAGATGCCATTCTGATCAGCGAACGGCTGGTTTATGACGACGTATACACTAGCATCCACGTTGAAAAATACGAAATTGAAGCCCGACAAACTAAATTAGGGCCTGAAGAAATTACGCGAGAAATTCCTAACGTTGGGGAAGATGCTTTAAGAAACTTAGACGAACGAGGCATTATTCGCACGGGAGCTTGGGTAGAATCTGGCGATATTTTGGTTGGGAAAGTTACGCCCAAAGGAGAATCCGACCAGCCACCCGAAGAAAAATTACTCAGAGCAATCTTCGGAGAAAAAGCCCGCGACGTGCGCGATAACTCGCTGCGAGTGCCAAACGGAGAACGAGGTCGCGTTTTAGACGTTCGCGTCTTTACCAGAGAACAAGGCGACGAACTGCCCCCAGGCGCTAACATGGTAGTCCGAGTATACGTATCCCAAAAACGCAAGATCCAGGTAGGCGACAAAATGGCAGGTCGCCACGGGAACAAAGGAATTATTTCCCGCATTCTTCCTATCGAGGATATGCCCTACTTACCAGACGGTCGTCCGGTAGATATCGTCCTCAACCCCTTGGGCGTTCCTTCTCGCATGAACGTCGGACAGGTGTTTGAATGTTTGTTGGGATGGGCGGGAGAAAACCTGGGAATGCGGTTTAAGGTAACTCCCTTCGACGAAATGTACGGTCAAGAAGCCTCCCGCGAAACCGTACACGGACTGCTAGGCGAAGCCGCCGCCAAACCTGGAAAAAATTGGAGTTACAATCCCAATAATCCCGGTAAAATTCAAGTATTTGACGGTCGCACCGGAGAACCATTCGATCGCCCGGTAACAGTCGGTCAGGCATATATGTTAAAGCTGGTTCACCTAGTAGACGACAAGATCCACGCGCGATCGACCGGGCCGTACTCGTTGGTTACGCAACAGCCCTTGGGGGGAAAAGCACAGCAAGGCGGACAGCGTTTTGGAGAAATGGAAGTTTGGGCGCTCGAAGCTTACGGCGCAGCCTATACCCTGCAAGAATTGCTGACCGTCAAATCCGACGATATGCAAGGACGCAACGAAGCCCTCAACGCGATCGTCAAAGGTAAGCCGATTCCCCGTCCTGGAACGCCAGAGTCCTTTAAGGTACTCATGCGAGAACTACAATCTCTCGGTTTGGATATTGCCGTCCACAAGGTAGAAACGACAGAAGATGGAGCATCTCAGGATGTAGAGGTAGATTTGATGGCAGATTTCAGCCGTCGCACGCCTAGCCGCCCTACTTATGAGTCTCTAACAACAGCAGACTTGGAAGAAGAAGAAGCCTAAATTTGGTCATTGGTCATTAGTCATTGGTCATCGGTCATTAGTTAGTTACAAAGGACAAATGACAAAAGGCAAAAGACGAAAGACAAACGACCAATGACAAAGGACAAGTGACAAACGATAACTGATAACTGAAAAAGATGGTATTTTACAATCACATTGTCGATAAAGGTCGTTTAAAGAAATTAATGGCTTGGGCTTACCGTCAATACGGTTCGGCTCGTTGTGCCCAATTAGCAGACGATCTTAAGGATTTGGGCTTTCGCTACGCAACAAAAGCGGGCGTATCGATTAGCGTAGACGACCTGACCATTCCGCCGACCAAACGTAAATTGCTTGAGTCTGCCGAACAAGAAATTCGCGTTACCGAGCAACGCTACGCACGAGGAGAAATTACCGAAGTCGAGCGCTTTCAAAAAGTAATCGATACCTGGAATAGTACCTCAGAATCGCTTAAGGATGAAGTCATCAGAAATTTTAGAGAAACCGATCCTCTCAACTCGGTTTATATGATGGCATTCTCTGGAGCGCGAGGAAATATGAGCCAGGTGCGCCAGTTAGTAGGAATGCGGGGATTGATGGCAAATCCGCAAGGGGAAATTATTTCTTTGCCCATTAAGACCAATTTCCGCGAGGGACTAACAGTAACGGAATATATTATTTCCTCCTATGGTGCGAGAAAAGGATTGGTCGATACAGCACTGCGAACCGCAGACTCAGGCTATCTGACTCGTCGATTGGTAGACGTTGCGCAAGATGTAATCGTGCGGGAAATTGATTGCGGAACGACCAGAGGTGTCCGCGTCAGCCCGATGAGAGACGGCGATCGCATTTTAATTCCCCTCGCAGATCGCTTGATGGGGCGGGTATTGGCTGAAGATGTGGTAGTAAATGGCGAAACGATCGCTTCTCGCAACCAAAGCATCGATCCAGATTTGGCAAACAAACTCGGAAAAGCCGTCGATGAGGTTATGGTGCGATCGCCGCTGACCTGCGAAGCCGCTCGTTCGGTTTGCCAGCATTGCTACGGTTGGAGTTTGGCACACGGTCACATGGTCGATATGGGCGAAGCGATCGGGATTATTGCCGCTCAGTCGATTGGCGAACCCGGCACGCAGCTAACTATGCGTACCTTCCACACGGGCGGCGTATTTACCGGAGAAGTCGCCCGCCAAGTTCGCGCCCAAGCAAGCGGAAAAGTAAGCTACAGTTCGGACTTAATTACTCGCAAAGTTCGCACCCGCCACGGCGAAGATCGCGAACAGGTAGAAGTGGCAGGAGACTTGCTACTCGCAACCGACACAGGCGAGACAATTGCTTATTCGGTTACGCCCGGTTCGATTTTGTTTGTAGGAGCAGGCGATACGGTCGAAGCCGGACAACAACTTGCAGAAGTTATCGCCGCCAAAGTACAGAGATCTACCGAACGGGCAACCAAAGACGTAGCGACCGACTTAGCAGGCGAGGTTTTCTTTGCCAGCGTCATTCCAGAAGAAAAAACCGACCGTCAAGGCAATACCACGCGCATCGCCCAACGGGGCGGCTTGGTTTGGATTCTGTCGGGCGAAGTCTATAACCTGCCCCCAGGTGCAGAACCCGTCGTCAAAAACGGCGATCGCGTCGAAATAGGCTCCGAACTTGCCGAGACGAGATTGATTAGCGCTAACGGCGGCGTAGTGCGCTTGACTCCAGGCAGCCGCGAAATCGATATCGTTACCGCTTCGGTTCTTTTAGATACAGCGAAAGTCAGACAGGAAAGCACGGGCGGACGCGAACAATACATCATTTCTACCGACGAGGGACAAAACTTCCTGCTCAAAGCCGCTCCAGGAACGAAAGTCCAAAATCACGCGATCGTAGCCGAATTAATTGACGATCGCTATAAAACAGAAACGGGCGGGATGATTCGCTATGCGGGCATAGAAGTTTCCAAAGGCAGCCGCAAGCAAGGCTATGAAGTCGTTGAAGGCGGAACTATTCTCTGGATTCCAGAAGAAACCCACGAAGTTAACAAAGATATCTCCTTGTTAATCGTTGAAGACGGTCAATATGTCGAAGCTGGAACCGAAGTCGTCAGAGAAATCTTCTCTCAAAAGAGCGGAGTCGTCGAGGTAATTCAAAAGAACGATATTCTGCGCGAGATTATTATCAAGCCGGGAGATTTACACCTAGACGTAGACCCAGACATCGCCGCTACCATCGAGTCGGGACAATTAGTGCAACCTGGCTCCGAAATCTTACCTGGCGTAGTCGTTTCAGACTTGCGCCAAGCCGAATGGGTAGAAACGACCGAAGGACTAGGATTGCTTTTGCGTCCGGTCGAAGAATATCATGTCGCCAAAGAACCGGCTGTTCCGTCCCAAGGTTCGATCAACCAAGAAGGCGGACGGCAGATCGAAATGCGATCGGTACAGCGTATCTATTTTAAAGATGGAGAACGAGTCAAGTCAGTAGACGGCTGTCAATTGCTCAGCACTCAGTTAGTGTTAGAGATTTCTGGCGACGAGTTAGAGACAACAACATCGACGACGACGCTATCTGCTGATATCGAATTGAAACCCGACGAAGAAGACGAAGATTGTCAGCGATTGCAATTAGTCATTCTTGAGTCTTTGGTCTTGCGTCGTGAAAGCGATATCGATCCTCACGGCGGCAGCATCAAAACCAGAGTCCTAGTTGAAGACGGACAGCAAATTCCTCCAGGTGCAGTAGTAGCGCGTACCGAGATTCAATGTAAAGAACCCGGTCAAGTGCGTGGGATTCGTAGCGGGAACGAGGCAATCCGTCGCGTCCTGATCGTGCGCAATATGGATTTGACAACGCTAACAGTTACTGAAAAACCTTTAGTTTCTGAAGGAACTTTGGTAGTCGCAGGAACCGAAATTGCTCCTGGTAACATAGCTCAAGAGTCGGGTCAAGTTTTGGCAACTCGCAAAACTGCTGATGGATATGCAATCACCCTGCGTAACGCTCGACCCTATCGCGTTTCTGCTGGTGCGGTACTGCACGTCGATAACGGGGATTTGGTACAGCGCGGCGATAATTTGGTCTTGCTGGTATTCGAGCGAGCAAAAACTGGGGATATCATTCAGGGTTTGCCTCGGATCGAAGAATTGTTAGAAGCTCGCAAACCTAAAGAAGCCTGCATCTTATCTCGCACGCCAGGGACTTGTCAGGTGGAATATCTCGAAGATGATTCAGTAGACCTGAAGATTATTGAAGATGACGGTACGATAACTCAGTATCCCATTCTGACCGGGCAAAACCTTTTGGTATCTGACAATCAGCAGGTGGGTGTAGGAGAACCGCTAACCGATGGGCCAGCCAATCCTCACGAGATTTTAGAGGTGTTCTTCCAATATTACTTGGATAAGAAAGGCGTTTACGAAGCGGCTTTGAAAGGATTGCAGGCGACCCAGAGTTTCTTAGTCGATCAGGTGCAGTCAGTTTATCAATCTCAAGGAATTGACATTGCTGACAAGCACATCGAGACAATTGTACGTCAGATGACTGCAAAAGTCAGAATCGACGATGGCGGCGATACGACCATGTTACCTGGCGAACTCGTCGAGTTGCGTCAAATCGAGCAGGTTAACGAAGCTATGTCGATCACTGGAGGCGCTTCCGCTCAGTATACGCCCGTTCTGTTGGGAATCACCAAGGCATCGCTCAATACCGACAGTTTCATTAGTGCGGCATCGTTCCAAGAAACGACTCGCGTCTTAACTGAAGCAGCAATCGAAGGCAAATCCGATTGGCTGCGCGGTTTGAAGGAAAACGTTATCATCGGGCGCTTGATTCCGGCAGGAACCGGATACAATGCCCATGAAGATGCGATCGCCAACCCTGAAACTACAGAAGATTCAGGATACAGTCGTTCTCTGGTCTATGGGATAGAGGCTGATGCCTCGTCATCGCGGATGTTTGCTAATAATCTTGAAGATGACGATAATATGATTCTCGACGATCGCCTTGCCAGAGCGTATACAGAAGGAGATTCTCGAAGTTCGATGTCTCCTTTCATCGACGATTTTCCTTTAGATGAGGATGAAGAATACGTTGACGAAGAAGAATAAATACGACTAGTGTTTTATTCTAATTAATTGAAAATGCGGGTAGATAAATTCTATCCGCGTTTTGTTTTAATGTAAGAGAATCTAGACGACAGACGACGATGCAGATTCTTTTAGTCGATGATGAAGCTCAATTAACCGATCCCCTTTCTCAAGTGCTATCGCGCGAAGGTTATGAGGTAAATGTCGCCGATAATGGCATAGCTGGTCTAGAATTGGCACTACAAAAAGACTACGATTTACTGATTCTAGATTGGATGCTGCCTCGCAAATCGGGAATAGAAATTTGTCAGGAATTGCGATCGCGCGGAATAAAAACCCCCGTTCTTTTCCTCACTGCTAAAGATACAGTAGACGATCGCGTTATTGGGTTAGATGCAGGTGCAGATGATTATCTAATGAAACCCTTTGAACTGCGCGAGTTACTGGCACGAGTACGCGCTTTGTTGCGTCGTTCGTCTGCTTTTGAAACCGTAGCGATGGCACGATTAAAAGTGGCTGACTTAGAACTCGATAGCGAAAACCAAGTGGCTTATCGTCAAGAGAGAACGATTCATCTCTCCGAAAAGGAAATCCAGCTACTGTCTTTTTTCATGCAACATCCCGGTCAATTGTTGACCCACGAACAAATTTATCAATCTTTGTGGGCGGAAAACGAACAACCCAATAGCAATGTATTGGCAGCATTAATTCGTTTATTACGTCGCAAAATCGAAGCCGATGGCGAATCGCCTTTAATTCATACCGTTTATGGAAAAGGCTATCGTTTTGGAGAAAACAGTTAAGTAACCTGAGTTCTAATTAAGCAAATTGAGGTAAAACTAATATGACAGATTGCTTGAAAACTTAGGTAAACGAGACGCTTATGATTGACTGGTTAGTTGTTTGGGGAGTAACTCAGGCAGTTGGTTTTACTTTTAAGCCAATTTTAGAAGATTTAGCTAAGGATGCTACCAAAGATTTCACTAAAGATTTGTTTAAAGATTGTCTCAAAAATGTTTTAAAGCTTCCTAGCAAAGAACCGCTAGATATAGCTGCTGGAAAAGCACTAAAAGAATTTTTGCAACTGATGCAACAGGAATTAGAAGATGCGGAACTTGACGAACAGAGCATCAAGCAGTACATTAACCCGCTCAAGCAGTTTATTAAGCATCAATCTGTTATTGAGATTTTGGGAAGTGCATTTAAAGAAGACTGTCGGGTTTTAGATACTAAGACATTAGCTAAAACTTGGCAGGAGCTAAAGTTATTATCCCTGCCCCATGAATTTAATTGGGAACAAGTCACCAAGCGGTATCAAAAAAAAGCAAAATCAATTATCCGCGAATCCGATGAGTTGCGACAGATCTTGGATTCTCAGACTCTGGAAGCGATCGCTGAAAATACAAGAGCGATCGCTGGTATTACTCCTGAGTTTGATTTGATTAAATATCGAGAAGGAATTCAAGAACGATACGGTAATCTGAATTTAGATAGCTTAGACACTAGCGGTTACGCTTACAACGAACTGAAATTATGGCGGATGTTTATACCGCAAAATGTACGGGAAGTCGAGCAGGTTTTACCTCAGATTCACGAAATTCCTAAAGAAGCTCAAAAACGATTGCGAGAGGATAACC
>JALOOL010000494.1 GCA_025454425.1 Hydrococcus sp. Prado102
TGGGCATAAATATAAAATTCCTCAATCCAAAATCCTTTCATCCAAAATCCTTTCATTCTTAAGCGTCAATTCTTAAGACTTTTGCCCATAGGTCTAATATAGTCCAGGAATTCAATCTTGTAGTTCGTTATCCACAGGGGTATCATCGGAGTCAGGCAATCTTCAGCCAAGGGAAGCAGTGGCGAGGGTCGTAATTGAGTAGCATAGACTGTGGAGATTGAAATAGATGAAGTCTGTCGTGACGCGATAGAGCGCGTAATAACGGAAGTGTGGAGGCTGGAATTTTGTTTCTATTATAGTTTCTACAGTCGTTGGGGCGAATAACCATTTGCCTCAATTGAAGAAAGAAACAATTGAAAACTAATAACTGTTGTGTGAGACGAGGAAAGACAAGATTGTTCAAGATTATTTTAATTATTTTGGTTGCTCTTGTTGGCTTATTAATAGCGATTGAGTTAGGATTGCGATCGCTATGGGGTTTTGGCGATCGCGCTATTTATATTCCCGACAAAGAAATAGGCTATTTACTCGCACCCAATCAAAAAGTTCGTCGCTTTGGCAATCTCACCCAAATCAATCAATATTCGATGCGCAGCAATCCCATCGAAAAACAACGTCCTGCTTCTACATGGCGTATTTTTCTGCTAGGAGATTCAATCGCCAATGGTGCTTGGTGGACAGACCAGAATCAAACGATTTCAGCACTAATCGAGCAACATTTAAAACCCTCTGTTCCTCAATCTTTTCAAACCCTAGAAGTCCTCAATGCTTCTGCTAACTCTTGGGGCCCTCGCAATCAGTTAGCTTATCTCAAGCGTTTTGGTACTTTTGACGCGCAGATAATTATCTTACTTCTCAATACCGACGATTTGTTTGCGACTGCGCCTACTTCTTTACCTGTCGGACGAGATATAACTTATCCAGATCGCAAACCTAATTCAGCTATCGGCGAACTTCTAGAGCGCGTTTTAGACCGCAATCAACCGATTCCAGGCATGGAAAAAGTTTATCAAGAAAAAGGCGATCGCGTTGGCATCAATTTAAAGGCAATTGAAGAAATTCACGCAATTGCCACTCAAAATCAAGCACAATTTTTACTTGCTATTACGCCTTTATTAAGGGAAGTTGACGGAACCGAAACGCGCGAGTACGAACAAAAAGCTAGATTGCGCCTCCAAACGTTTGCTCAAACCGAAGCAATTACTTTGATTGATTTTTTGCCTTTATTTAAGCAAGTAGATAATCCAACTGCGTTGTATCGCGATCGCATTCATCTTACGCCTGATGGAAACCGACTAGTAAGCGAAAAACTTGTCTCTGTTATTTGCGATCGCTAATTGCTTTTTTAAGAGAACGGGGGTAGTTAAACTTATTGTCTTTCATAATTTTTCTGGTAGCTCCCGATTACTTATTGACGAGTTCGCAGTAATCAATGACTTTATTACGAATCATCGGTAACTTTTTAGTAATGGCTGGCTACCCCGTTTTACTATATCTTCATCCCGCTTTAGGAGCGGGGATTAAAACGGTAGGTCATGTGTTTTTACTCACCTATTTTGTTAAATATAAAGCTTGGGATATGTTATTTTCTTTGCTTTTCGTTACAGCTTTAGATTTGGGTTTTTTAATTAAAAACTTGCAACGAGACGAGCGAGAAAGCAATATTGCTTAATTAGACCTATGGGCATAAATATAAAATTCCTCAATCCAAAATCCTTTCATCCAAAATCCTTTCATTCTTAAGCGTCAATTCTTAAGACTTTTGCCCATAGCAATTCTTAAGACTTTTGCCCATAGGTCTATTGTAGCGATTGTTTAACTGTTATCGGAAATGAGAAAGGAAGACTTTCGGAGAATCAAAACTTTCGACTTTCGACTTTCGACTTTCGACTTTTTTAACTGGTCGCTGATAACTGATAGGGCGCATTAATAGCGCCCCTACCTGTTAACCGTTTCACGAAATCGCGATCGTTGGCATATTTAATCGTTCGTGCCAATCCGATTTTTGCCAGACTTGACCGTCTAGCGCCATCTGTTCGATAGAACTGGCTAGACGCAACGCTTTGAGCGCTTGTTCGCCGCCAACCGAAGGGCGATCGCCACCGCGCACGCAGTTGACAAAATGCTCTAATTCTGCATGAAGCGGTTCGATATTACTAGTATGAACCTTTTCAATCAAACCATCCTGGCGATAGAACACTTGACCGTAATCGGTCGTATAGTTAGCCGTGGTTTGACGATGAATTAGAATTTCATTGTTAAGAAAATCCGCTTCTGTGAGGGAATTCTTACAATGAGCGGCTAAACGACGAATTTTGCGATGAGTAACTTTGCTGGCGGTTAAAGTCGCTACAATTCCATTACTAAATCCTAGCGTTGCCGTTACGTAATCGAGATAGCCAGAATCAGACGCTCTGCTGCCGCTAGCGGTTAGTTTGACCACAGGTACAGAAACGACCTCTAACAAGAGGTCGATGTCGTGAATCATCAAATCTAAGACCACAGAAACGTCATTTGCCCTATCTGAATAGGGACTCATCCGGTGCGCTTCTAGGGCTAGTAATTCTTCAGTTTTGAGAACTTTACTGAGTTCTTGAAACGCTGGGTTAAACCGTTCGATATGTCCGACTTGCAGAATACATTTAGATTCCGCTGCTGCATTAACTAAAGCTTCTGCTTCACCTATACTAGCCGCGATCGGTTTTTCGATGAGAGTATGAATGCCAGCTTGCAAGCAATCCATTCCTACTTGAAAATGTAATTTTGTCGGAACGGCAATGCAGACGGCATCTACATAAGGTAATAAATCTAGATAATTTTCAAAAAAACGAACTCGATACTTGCTCGCTGTATCCAATCCTCGTTCGACGTTAATATCAGAAACTCCCACTAACTCAACATCTTTGAGCAAGCTAAGTACGCGGGTATGATGTTGTCCCATATTGCCAACGCCGACAATGCCAACGCGAATTGGCCCGAATTGATTTCTGGGTCTACTTATCAGTTGGTGTCCTTTTGACATCCGCAATTTTACTCCTTTACACTCCTCCACCACATTTGACTCAGGCGATCGCGCCTTTGAGCCAGCGAAACCATCAAGATACTATCATAGCTATTTAGTTTGCGCTAAAGTTTGCGATCGCTATTGTTTTCTCTGGTTGGGATGTTTTTTGGAGTTTTTACTAGTTATCGATTATCGGCGACCAGCATCTCTACAAGTCACTGGTCGCTGATTTTTAATTTCTACTCAGCCACTTCTGACCGTTTAGACGTTGCAAGGTGTACATTAGCAATAAATCTAACGTCGATTTGCGTTCGTCGATCATAAATGACTCGATAGTACTGGGAACGCCGCCATTAGTGCTACAAGAAAAGGCTTTTTTGCCGTTGATATCTTCATCGACAAAGTAAAGATTGAACTGACGCTTTCCCTTTTGCAAATTGCCGATAACTTGCCAGCATTCTTCGCTAGATTTTGCACCTGCTAGCGGTATCGTTTCTTTGGCAAACTTTAACTCTACATCTTCAAGTCCTTGTTTTGCCAAGGCTTCTTGGAGTGCAGGGGTAAAGTGTTGCTGCATGAATTCAGTAAACGGTTTGTCTTCGATAGCGGGTGCTTTTGGCTTTTTAGCTGCTGCGGGTGGCTTTTCTGCTGCGGGGGGTTTGGGAGTGGCAGCTTTAGCCTCGTCAGATGCTGGGGTTTCTGGAGTGGGTTTAGTTTCTTCTGCCATAATCTTGATAAATGCGATCGCGATGTTTTCTGAATCTAGAATATCCTACCAATCGAAGCTTTACTTAGATGCAGGTATTGACTTTCCTAATTACTCCTACAACTTCGTTACATTCCTTTAAATTCTTGCTTCAATGCGATCGCGATTCTGCTTTAATTTGAAGCATTGATTAGATAAAGCTCTTTAACAAACGCGATAGTTATGACCTCGGTTGCACCTCATCAAAAAGCCAAAGCGTTAAAATCGGGCAGTCGTCGTCCTGCCAAAGAACTCTGTAGCGAATGCGGACTGTGCGATACTTACTACATTCACTACGTCAAAGAAGCTTGTGCCTTTCTCAACCAACAAATCGCCGAACTTGAAGAGATGGCACACGGACGCAGCCGAAATTTAGATAATGAGAATGATTGGTATTTTGGCGTACACCAAGACATGATGGCTGCTAAGAAAAAGCAACCCATCGAAGGCGCACAATGGACGGGAATTGTCAGTACAATTGCTTGCGAAATGCTGAATCGAGGCATTGTAGAAGGAGTCGTTTGCGTCCAGAATACCCAAGAAGACCGCTTTCAACCAAAGCCAATCCTTGCGAGAACGCCAGAAGAAATTCTCGCCGCTAAGGTAAATAAACCAACCCTTTCGCCCAATCTTTCGGTATTAGAAGAGATAGAAAAATCGGGGATGAAGCGATTATTAGTCATAGGAGTGGGTTGCCAAATTCAAGCGTTGCGGACGGTTGAAAAAGAATTAGGTTTAGAAAAACTTTACGTATTAGGAACTCCCTGCGTTGATAACGTAACTCGTGCCGGCTTACAAAAGTTTCTCGATACGACTAGTAAATCGCCCGATACGGTCGTGTATTACGAATTTATGCAAGACTTTCAAGTACATTTTAAACACGAAGATGGTTCGATAGAAAAAGTACCTTTCTTTGGCTTAAAAACTAATCAACTAAAAGATGTTTTTGCACCGTCTTGTATGAGTTGTTTTGATTATGTCAACTCATTAGCTGACTTAGTGGTTGGATATATGGGCGCGCCGTTTGGGTGGCAATGGATTGTTGTCCGCAATGATACGGGAAAAGAAATGTTGGAGTTAGTCAAAGACCAACTCGACACGCAACCCGTTATGTCAAAAGGCGATAGAAAACAAGCAGTGCAGCAGAGTATTCCTGCTTACGATCAAGGGGTTACATTACCCATGTGGGCGGCAAAAATGATGGGAGTTGTTATCGAAAGAATTGGCCCAAAAGGATTAGAATACGCTCGCTTTTCTATCGATTCTCATTTCACTCGCAACTATCTATTTGTCAAGCGTAACTATCCAGAAAAATTAGAATCTCATG
>JALOOL010000495.1 GCA_025454425.1 Hydrococcus sp. Prado102
TAGCTAATGCTGTATCGATAATGCGATGCCAGCGATCGCCATGTCCCAAGAGAGGCAATTCAAAGGCTAGAGGTTCCCAGTAGGCGTTTAGCATTACGTGCAAGCGTTCGTCGGCTTCTAGATGGCGCAGCGCAAACGCCAAAGTATGAGAATTATACTCCCAGTCGGGCTTGCTTAAACAAATTCCATGCCAAGTGAGATGGGGTTTATGACTTTCACAAGCGACTTCTAAGAGGTTTTCTTCTTGAAAAATTTTGAAATATTTAATTAAATCGGTCAGTCCCTTGACAAAGCGCAATAAATCTGTATTTTTTTCGACAGCACTCCAGTCAAACCAACTCAATTTGTTATCTTGACAGTAGGCATTATTATTACCTTTTTGCGATCGCCGTACCTCATCTCCCATCAGTAACATGGGAGTTCCTTGAGAGATAAATAAAATCGTCAGTAGATTTTTGATTTGTTGCGATCGCAAGGCTTCAATTTCTGGGTCGTCTGTTTCTCCTTCTTTGCCACAATTCCAGCTAAAGTTATGATTGGAACCGTCGCGATTCTCCTCATTATTCGCTTCGTTGTGCTTTTCGTTGTAAGAAACGAGATCGTAAAGGGTAAATCCATCGTGACAGGTAATAAAATTAATGCTGCGATTGACATCAATATCCCGACGCGGATAGATATCGGGACTCGCTAAAAGTCTTGCTGCTAATTTGTCTACTCCTCCCACATCGCTTTTGACAAAACGACGCACGTCGTCCCTAAAAGGCCCATTCCATTCAGAAAACCAATCGGCAAAACCAATAAACGTCCCAACTTGATACAATCCTGCGGCATCCCATGCTTCAGCAATCAATTTCGTGCCTGCTAATATTGGGTCGGATTCGATCGCCCAGAGAATTTCAGGCGTTTTTGGATGGTCGAGGGGAGCAGATCCCGTCGTATCTCTCGATAACACCGATGCCAAGTCGAAGCGAAACCCATCGACGTGCATTTCGGCAACCCAATAGCGCAAGCAGTCCAAAATTAATTCGCCAGCAATGGGATGGTTAGCTCTAAAGGTATTGCCGCAACCGCTATAGTTGCAGTAATGAGCGAGATTTTTGTGTTCTAGTATGTAGTAAATTTTATTATCCAAACCGCGAAACGAGAGCGTCGGGCCTTCCTCGTTGCCTTCTGCGGTGTGATTGAAGACGACATCGAGAATGACCTCAATTCCCGCACGATGTAATGCCTTTACCAGATCTCGAAATTCATCGACGGGGCCGAGGAGATCTCGACGAGAACTGTAACTAATCAGAGGCGCAAAAAAGGCTATAGTACTATAGCCCCAGTAATTAGCAAGTCCTGGCGGTGCATCTTCTGGGTCGAAATAATGGATGGGTAGTAACTCTACCGCTGTAATTCCCAAGTCTTTGAGATAGGGAATTTTTTCGATGATTCCGGCAAAAGTGCCGCGTTTTTCTGGGGCGACACCAGAGTTAGGATGGCGCGTGAAACCGCCAACGTGCATTTCATAAATAATAGTATTGGCATAGGGAATGCGTAGGGGTCGATCGCCCTCCCAATCATAGCTACTGGGATCGACGACTACGCCTCGCAAAGCGCGATCGCAATTATCTCCTGCCATAATAGCCGCTTTGCGCTCGTAAATTTCTTCTCCCGCGATCGCTCTAGCATAAGGATCGAGCAATACCTTATTCCCATCGAATCGATGTCCTTTTTCTGGCGCAAAAGGGCCTTTCGCACGATAAGCATATACCTGACCCGCGCCTATTCCTTTGACAAATACGTGCCAGTAGTAAAAGGTTCTATTTCGTTTGGGGTCAAGTGCTATGACGCGAGCGGGTTTTGGGTCATTTGCTCCGTCAAAGAGCAGTAACTCGATCGCAGTAGCAAACTTAGAAAAAATACAAAAGTTCGCCCCGTCGGGATAGACGGTAGCACCCAAGGGAAAACTTTTACCAAGCAAGACATCACCAGTCATTAATTCTCTAGTCGCATTTGGAGGGAATATTTCCTAATCTCATTCTAGAGATAGTTGACCCAAGATAATTTGAGGAAAAAGTTAAATCAGTCGATTAAGTCTTCCTAACACGAGAAGACACTTTAAAACATAAAGAAAAGCAAAGAAAATTTATTTTACATATTGAATTATCGTGAAGAAAAATTATTAAAAGCAAGTTGAGCATTAATATAAAATGGCGAGCGGGGAAAATTTATATTTTCCCTTAATACAAAAAAGCTAGTTAAATTATGTTATTTCATAAAAAGAATGTTGTTTTCTCTTTATATGTAATTATACTCACGGTAGTATGTCCTCTAATTTTTTGGTTAATTAGTCATCAAGATCGAGTTTCATCGGAAGCAAAATCATCTCCAAAAAAAACGCGATCGCCTTCGGACTCACAAGATCGAACTCCAGAGGGATCGCGTTCAAAATGGCTTAGCTTGGGAGAAAAAAACCTAATCGCAGCAGATAACAACTCGGACAAGCAAGCAGGAATTCAAGCGTACGGTGCGGGCGATTTTGCTACGGCAACTGAGAAATTTAAGTCATCTTTAGCAACAAACCGTAACGATCCCGAAACCTGGATTTACTTAAATAATGCAGGGGCGATCGCTTCGGGAAAATTCGTCAAAATTGCTGTCAGCGTGCCGATTGGAGGCAATCTCAACGTTGCGAAAGAGATGTTACGCGGCGTAGCACAGGCACAAAATGAAATTAATCAGAATGGCGGTATAAGCGGAAACTTAGTCTTAGTCCAGATTGCCAATGATAATAACGATCCAGAAGTTGGCAAGCAAATTGCCTCGGAACTCGTCAAAGATTCTGAGGTATTAGCCGTTATCGGACACAACGATAGCAATGTAACGCTGGCTGCTGCTTCAGTTTATCAACAAGGAGGCTTAGTAGCGATTTCCCCGACTAGCGTTGCTAGCAATCTATCGGGCATTGGTAACTACATATTTCGCACGACTACCAGTACTAGAGTCATTGCAGATACCCTAGCCCGTCACGCTGTCGAATCGGCGCATAAAACCAAGATAGCGATTTGTAGCGACTCGCGAGCGGCGGCAAGTAGTTCTTTTAAAGAAGAATTTATCTTAGCAGTCTTCGATCGCGGCGGCAAAGTAACCAATACAGTCTGCGATTTTGCCAATCCTAACTTCAATCCCGACGATATCCCTTCTGAAGCGATTGGCGATGGAGCCGATGCCTTGTTGCTAGCGCCTTCTATCGATCGAGTCGGTCGCGCGATCGAAGTCGCACGCGCCAATCAAGGACGCTTAACGCTCTTGGGAAGTCAAGCGATGTACGTTTTTGAAACCCTGCAAGAAGGACGGGGCGATACTAATGGGACAGTACTTTCCGTTGTGGGGAGGATCTGGCAGTTGGCGGACTGCAACAGCTTACGATGCAACTGAGGCAATTTTAACGGGTCTTAAATCGGGTCAAACTCGCGAACAATTACAAAAGGCTTTATCCGATCCTAATTTTTCCATTGAGGGAGCCACCGGAGAAGTACGATTTCAACCTTCAGGCGATCGCATCGCTAAAGGAGTGTTAGTTAAAGTGCAACCTGGTAAATCTTCTGGGACGGGTTACGATTTCGTTCCTCTGAAGTGATTGGCGATCGGTCCTGTAACGATCTTTCAAAGCTTGCCTTGAACTTCAACGAAGGCGCGGGAGTCTCTATTCGAGCGCGTAGCGGAATAGGGATGTAGAGCGCGGCGACGTAGCGGATGCGGAGTCGCCAAACTGTGCTATACTACTTCATAGTTTGACGTTTTATTTTTCTAAGTGCAAGTAACTACAGTAGCTTGTAAACTTGAAGTCTCTAAAAAAGTAGCCCAAGAAATTGATGCTACCTTAGAGGCTTTTGCGGCTGCTTGTACTTGGATTAACGCTAACACTCCACCAAAGTTAACTAACCGAACTGCGATGCAGCAGTTGGTTTATAACCAAGTTAGGGAGCAGTTTGGACTGTCGTCTAACCTAGCTATACAAGCTGTCAGACGAGTTTGTGCTAATCGCAAAACTGCCAAGGACAGAGGAAAAGAAGTAAAAGGCTTTGCTCCCACATCAGCAGGGTATGATGCTCGAATCTTCAGCTTCTGCGAAAAGAACTGGACGGTTAGCCTAAAGTTACTGCATAACAGACAGAAGTTTAAGCTACTAATTGGAAATTTCCAGCGTGGCAAATTAAAAGGGTGAGTTCCACCGTGTCAGCTTGTGGACTGGGTGAAGCCGACTTCTCCAGGATGAAGCAAGAAAATAACTTTAAAGCTATTTAGGTAGATTTAGATAA
>JALOOL010000168.1 GCA_025454425.1 Hydrococcus sp. Prado102
CAAGTTTTTTGAGTTCTTTAGTAATAGATTTTTCTAAATACCTACCCAAAGGCTGTTTGACCAGATAAGAAAGCGATCGATTCGAGTCCAAGTTAGGACAAATAACCGCTACACCGCCAATTTCCGATTCATGCAGATCTAAATCTTGTCCCCATACTGAGAGCGTTTGTGCTGCTTTCGCCGCCCACAATGCCAATTGTCCCCCCAAAGAGTATCCTGTAAACCAAAATGGGGCGGGACATCCCAAAGCTTTAGCACCTGCGGCTATACGAACGAAATCTTCTCCTTCGTATAAACCATCGGAAGTTAAAGTTGGCGATAATTGGGCTGTTTTACCATGCGATCGCCAATCGAAAAGAACGACGGCATAATTTTGGGCAAATGCTTTGTATTTAAGTAACTTAAGAAACCATTGGTTATCCAAATCGCCTGTAATTCCATAAGTCCCGATAATTGTCCCGCGCGGATTTTCGGGGATCGCGCTACGCGTTGGCGTAGCCCGTCCCTCGGACGTAGGGCTTCCGTAGGAAATCGTGCCAAAAATGGGCACTCCTTGCGCGCCAGAAAAGACACATTCTCGATAATCGTCTGGTTCGGCTTCTGTAATGGTTGTCTCCCAAGTCTGACTCGCTCTCAAAGCCGTATAGAGCGTCATTGACAGACCATTTCTCAACCAGGAGGTTGTCTCAAAAAGATTGTTCGTCAAAAACTGCGCTCCAATAAACAGTCCTTTTACAAATCTTTACATATAAGTTATAAAAAAGAGTAACAGCTTATCGAAAGCGGGATCGATTAATAAAGTTTTTATACTTATCGAAAAAATAGCTTTTTTTTAATTAACTTTTGATAACTACTTCTGGACAACGCAAAAAATTTGTCTTCAAACTCAGACAAATTGTAACGACATTAGCAATCGTGCTTATAATCGGTACAGGAATCTTATTTTTGTCTCACAGTTCTTATCCAAATTTTACAAACACTTTAGTCATAACTCTTTGCTGATGCCTCGAATACTTGTAATTGACGACGACCCCTCAATCTCAGAATTGGTTTCCATCAACTTGGAAATGGCTGGTTATGACGTAAATCAAGCTGAAGACGGCATAAAAGGTCAAGCCCTAGCAGTCCAATTGCAGCCAGATTTAGTCATGCTCGATTTAATGCTTCCTAAAGTCGATGGCTTCACCGTTTGTCAGCGACTGCGACGGGACGAAAGGACTGCCGATATCCCTATTTTGATGCTAACGGCTTTGAGTCAAACTCAAGATAAGGTAGAAGGATTTAATGCAGGTGCTGATGATTACCTGACCAAGCCTTTTGAAGTTGAAGAAATGCTGGCGAGAGTCAGAGCATTGCTGCGTCGAACCGATCGCATTCCACAAGCCGCCAAACACTCGGAAATTCTCAACTATGGTCCTCTAACCTTAGTACCAGAACGTTTTGAAGCAATTTGGTTTAGCGATACAGTAAAGCTAACTCACTTAGAATTTGAGTTGCTGCACTGTCTGCTGCAACGCCACGGTCAAACCGTTGCTCCGAGCGAAATTCTCAAAGAAGTGTGGGGATACGATCCCGATGACGATATCGAAACCATTCGCGTTCATATTCGTCATTTGAGGACGAAATTAGAACCCGATCCCCGCCATCCTTGTTATATCAAAACTGTTTATGGTGCGGGCTATTGTTTGGAGTTACCTAGCGAAGAACAGCTAGGCGTAGAGGCTGATGCAGCTACTGCATAAGATCTTGAGAGGAGGTAGTAACCAAAAAACTCATCCTCTCTCGATTCAAATTTCAACTATCCCCTTAGAGCCTTCGCTTCACACACAAAGTTGTGGTTCAAAAAATTACATAAAGTTATGCACGCTTTATCAATTCCCACTTGGATTATTCATGTTTCTAGCGTCATTGAGTGGATAGCAGCAATTTGGCTGATTTGGACGTATGGAGAAGTGACGGGAAATCGTGCTTGGAGGAGCTTATCTTGGGCGATGTTACCCGCTTTAGTTAGCGCGATGTGTGCTTGTACCTGGCACTTTTTTGACAATGCAACTTCTTTGGAATGGTTGGTGACTGTGCAAGCTTCGATGACAGTGGTGGGAAATTGTACCCTATGTGCTGCGGCTTGGTGGATTTGGCGATCGAGCCAAAGTAATGCTAGCTCCGATTAAAGGAGATCTGCGTAGCGCTGGCTTAGAAAATTGCCTGCTATAACCAATTAAATGTCTAAATTTGAATGTTATCTAGAGATTTTAGCGTTTTGCCATAGCGAAGCTTGCTTATTTGCTTGCAAAATCCCAATTCAAGCCAATATTTAGTGAAATTGTTATAATCGGGTTTTGCCAGTCGCTAGCAAGAAGAACTCACACATGACTGAAATTCTGATTGTTTACACCAGCTTATTTGGTAATACCGAAAAACTAGCCCAAAGTATTAGAGAAGGGGCTGCATCTGTAACTGATACTAACGTTACTCTGCGTACCGCAGATGAGACTACGATAGACGAAGTGCGCCGATGTGATGCTCTTAATTCTTGGGTCGCCCGTTCACATGGGAATGTTGGATTGGAGAATCAAAAAATTCATTGATAGTTGTGTATATCAACTTTGGTTAGTTGATGAGCTAGTCGGTAAAGTTGCAGGAGTATTTGCCACAGGCGGTGGCTATGGAAATGCTGGTTCTGGGGTTGAATTAACACAAATTGCGATGTTCGGTTCCTTGGCTGAGTGCGGTATGATTCTCGTACCATTTCCAAAATCATCACCAGGTAGCGAAAATACGGGATCTCGGTGGGGTCCTTATGCTCGCTCTGGTGGTACTAGAATGGAGCCAAATGGAATAGAAGATACAATGCTCGAAGGAGGACGGCAATATGGCGCTTCAGTAGCTCGTGTTGCTGCTGCGCTTGCAGGTAAAGAATTGATGCCTCGCGGAAACCATGTGCCAGAGGGAGAAATCCTCAAAGCTTTCCAATCTGTAAATGGTTAAATTCAATACATTATTAGACCAAAAATTAAAAGCGGCTCAAGAGCGGAAACACAATAGGTCATGACAAATGAGCGATCGCGCGGGCTAAAATGTGAAGTAACGTTGAAACAACTTCAAGCCGATGACAGTCGATCGACTTCGCTACAGTAAAGAGGAATTTGCTCGACGCGGCAATGAGATTTACGAATCTCAGATACGCCCTCAAGTCGAGGAAGGCAATCATGGCAAGATTGTTGCGATCGATATTGAAACAGGCGCTTTTGAATTGGCAAAGGATACGATGACCGCCTCAGATCGATTGCTTGAGAGATATCCAGATGCTCAAATTTGGTGCGTTCGCATTGGATATAAAGGCGTTCATCGCTTTGGCGCAGGTCGGCTATCATAATTTTATGATGTATGGGGTAGTCGATCGAAATTGCGAGGCAACTATCCGACTGGTCGTAGGCAATGCAGATTCGCAAAGGCAAACAATCGACGCTGTTATTGACACGGGATTCACGGGTTTTCTGACGCTGCCTTCATCAGTGTTAGCCAGCCTCAACTTGCAAGCATACAGACGTGAAGAGGGAATATTGGGGGATGGAAGCACTTGTATTTTTGATGTATATCGTGGCTCGATTATTTGGGATGGAGAATGGCAGCAAATTGACATTAATGCCTCAGAGACAGCACCTTTAGTTGGGATGAGTTTGCTTTATGGCTATCGGGTGCAGCTTGATACAATAGAGGGAGGCACAGTCATAATCCAATCGTTAAGTAGTTTGAGCGATCGCTGAGGTACGAGGCTAATAATGATAGTCAGTGTCGTAGGGAAGGTATTGCAGACGCTCCAATAAAAAGCTATATTTACTAACTCGCTACACTCTACAAGTTACTTTTTAACATTTCTTGCATTTAAATCAACGCGATCGCAACTGAGATCGATAAATGTCACACTAAAATAAGCATCCTTTATAAAAAATCTAGTCAGTCTTGCCAATATGCCTGAGCAAGCTGCGATCGCAATGGGAGTTAATTAAGGTGGTTATTGTAAATCCTAATCAAACTACTTACGAAGCTAAAACTCAAGAAATCGCCAAACAGCTTTTAGAATTAACGCGAGAAAAACGTTCTCTTTGGGCGCAGATGCGCGACCAATTGCGCTGGGACGATAAAATTCTCGACTGGGCAATGAGCAATCCTGGTTTACGAGTTCAGTTGTTCCGTTTTATCGATTGTTTGCCTGCTTTGCATAGCAAGCCCGAAATTGCTCGTCACTTGCGGCAGTATTTAGCAGATGAATCGGTAGAACTTCCTTCTGCACTCAAAGGCATCCTCAATTTTACCGATCCCAACTCAGCCCCCGCACAAATCGCTGCTGCAACGATTAATAAAGCTGTAGAGACGCTAGCCTTTAAATATATTGCCGGAGAAACCGTTGGGCAAGTCATTAAGACCATCGAACGCCTGCGCAGGGAAAAAATGGCGTTCACTATCGATCTCCTCGGAGAAGCCGTTATTACCGAATCAGAAGCAACATCCTATTTACAAGGCTATCTCGATTTAATGGAACAATTAGCCCAAGAAGCGCAGAGATGGGGCAGAGTTCCAGAAATTGACGAAGCCGACGGCGAACCGCTTCCAAAAGTGCAAGTTTCGGTCAAATTGACGGCTTTTTATTCTCAATTCGCTCCTATCGATCCTGAAGGTAGTAAAGAAAAAGTGTGCGATCGCATTCGCATCCTTCTGCGTCGCGCCCAGGAATTAGGGGTAGCGATTCACTTCGATATGGAACAATACGAGTACAAAGATTTGACCCTCGCCATCCTCAAGGAATTGTTGATGGAAGAAGAATTTCGCAGCCGTACCGACCTCGGAGTCACCATACAAGGTTATCTGCGCGATTCCGAACGAGATTTAAAAGATTTAATCGAATGGGCAAAGAAACGGGGAAATCCTGTAACGGTTCGCTTGGTTAAAGGGGCGTATTGGGATCAAGAAACGATTAAATCGATTCAACATCATTGGGAACAACCCGTTTATAACGAAAAATCGGCTACTGATGCTAATTACGAGCGATTGACGCAATTATTGCTAGAAAATCACGAGTATTTGTATGCAGCCATTGGCAGTCATAACGTGCGATCGCAAGCTTTAGCCTGCGCAATTGCCGAAACCCTCAAGATTCCTCGCCGTCGCTTCGAGATGCAAGTCCTTTATGGAATGGGCGATCGCATCGCGCAAGCGCTAGTCAAACGCGGTCATCGAGTACGAGTCTATGCACCCTATGGCAAACTCCTTCCTGGAATGGCATATCTGATTCGTCGCCTGCTAGAAAATACCGCCAACAGTTCTTTCCTCAGACAAAGCATGGAAGAACGTTCTGTCGAGGAATTGATTGCACCACCCGTCGTTGCTGTAGGGGCGCATGGCGTGCGCCCTCCCCAAGATGTTCGCCAAGAAAGTAAATTGCAATTTCCTGGCGCGCCCGATACCGATTATGCTAACGCTGAATTGCGAGAAAAAGCCAAGCAAGCTTTAGTAAAAGTTCGCGATTCCTTGGGTAAAGCCTATTTACCTTTAATTAACGGGGAATACATTCAAACTGAGACGGTAATCGATTCAGTTAACCCCTCTAATCCCAGCGAAATCGTTGGCAACATCGGCTTAATATCTGTCGAACAAGCAGAACAAGCCTTACAAGCTGCCAAAGCTGCCTTTCCCGCTTGGAAAAAGACACCTGTAAGGGTTAGGGCGGGAATCCTGCGCAAAGCTGCCGAAATTATGGAACAGCGCCGCCACGAATTATCAGCTTGGGTATGTTTAGAAGTTGGGAAAGTCCTACAACAAGCTGATGCAGAAGTCTCAGAAGCGATCGATTTCTGTCGCTACTATGCCGACGAAATGGAACGGTTAGATCGAGGGCATAATTACGATATTGCAGGCGAAACCAACCGCTATATCTATCAACCGCGAGGAATTGCGGTCGTCATTTCTCCTTGGAACTTTCCAATCGCGATCGCGACGGGAATGACAGTAGCTGCCTTAGTCGCAGGAAATTGTACCTTACTCAAACCTGCGGAAAATTCTTGCGTCATTGCAGCAAAAATCGCCGAAATCTTGGTAGAAGCGGGAATTCCTAAAGGCGTATTCCAATACGTCCCAGGAAAAGGATCGCAAGCTGGGGCGTATATGGTCAAGCATCCAGACGTTCATCTGATTGCCTTTACGGGATCGCGGGAAGTGGGATGTCGCATTTACACCGACGCATCCATCGTACAAAGCGGACAAAAACACCTCAAACGGGTTATTGCCGAAATGGGTGGGAAAAATGCCATTATTGTCGATGAAAGCGCCGATCTCGACCAAGCCGTCGCAGGAGTAGTACAATCGGCATTCGGCTATACGGGGCAAAAATGTTCTGCTTGTTCGCGCGTTATCGTCTTAGAACCCGTCCACGATGCCTTTGTAGAACGATTTGTCGAAGCAACGCGATCGCTCAATCTTGGGGCAGCAGATGTACCGAGTACGCAAGTCGGGCCAGTCGTCGATGCAACAGCGCGCGATCGCATTCGCGACTATATTTCAAAAGGGAAACAAGAAGCCGAAATTGTCCTAGAAATGGACGCACCCGACAACGGTTATTTTGTTGGCCCGACGATCTTTACTAATGTCTCTCCTACCGCAATAATTGCTCAAGAAGAGATCTTTGGGCCTGTCGTTGCGGTTATACGGGTTAAAGATTTCGATGAAGCGTTGCAGGTTGCTAACGGAACCGATTACGCCCTCACCGGAGGCTTATATTCTCGCACTCCCGACCACATTCAACGGGCAAGCGAAGAATTTGAAGTGGGTAACTTGTATATCAATCGAACCATTACAGGCGCGATCGTTGCCCGACAGCCGTTTGGCGGGTTTAAACTGTCTGGAGTCGGTTCTAAAGCAGGCGGCCCCGATTACTTGCTGCAATTCCTCGAACCCCGTCATATTACGGAAAATATCCAACGTCAGGGATTTGCACCGATTGAAGGAGCAGAGTAATATTGTAGTGCGAGCAGGGCGATCTCACGAGCAAGCTTTTCAATGGCGAAGTTGCAAGAATGCTCGCACTACATTGATTTAAGGAGAGATTTTTTGTCCTACCATATCAGTTCGCAATGCGCCTTTATCCAGTAAATTTAAAGAACTTGACTTCTCCTACATTTTCTTAACTTGTCACCAATCCCCAATCCCTAGTCTCCTTTTCACAAATCGCCAATCTCCAATTCCCCAGTTTCTTGTAAGGAATGCAGGCGATGATAAATTCCGCCATGATTTAATAATTCGTCGTGACCGCCAACTTCGACAACTCGACCAGAATCGAGTACGACAATCTTATCTGCTTCTCGAATCGTACTCAAACGGTGGGCAATAATTATCGTCGTTCGAGTGCCTAAAATTGATTGCATAGCTAACTGAATCGATCGCTCGGATTCGTAATCTAAACTAGAAGTTGCTTCGTCGAATATTAGAATATCTGGATTGACAATTAACGCTCTAGCAATTCCCAATCGCTGTCTTTGTCCTCCCGATAAACGAACGCCTCGTTCGCCTACAACGGTATAATAACCTTTTGGTAATTCATCGATAAATTCATCGACTCTAGCAATTTGACAGGCTTCTTCTACTTTTTCAAAACTAATTTTGGGATTGCCATAAACGAGATTATCTAATATCGTCCCATTAAAAACATCAACTTCTTGATGCACGATCGCCAATCGTTTGCGATAGCTGGCAATATCTAAGGTTTTAATATCTTCTCCATCGATTAAAATACTACCTTGTAACGGGTCGAAATAGCGAAATAATAGTTTGATCAAAGTCGATTTTCCCGATCCCGAACGTCCTACTAAAGCAACTGTTTCATAGGGTTTGATTAATAAATTAATATCTTTAAGAATCGGGCGATCGCGATTGTAACCGAATGACAAATTGCGAAATTCTACTTTTCCAGTAAATTTATAAGGATTCGCACCAATCGATTCGGGTAATAAACTAGCTGCATCCGTCCCATCGGGAAGCTTCATTAATTCATGAAAACGAATCATCGAGGCATAGCGACGCGCAAAGACTTCTGCAAGTTGGCTGATGGGATCGAGTTCTGCATATGCCATGCTAGAAACGGTCAAGGTTGTGATAAAATGCCCGATAGAAATATCCCCTTCAATTGTAGCAATTAGCGTAAACAAAAGAACGATAAATACAGAGATTTGAACGACAGTTCTTTCCCAAGTAATTAACTTAACATAGCCTGTATGAATTCGATAGATGACATAGTGCATTTCGCGATCGAGTCGCTTGTTTTGGCGTTGTAATTCGTAAGCTTCTGTGGCAAATGCTTTAACTGTTTTGATATTAGTAATAATCTCCGAGGTGCGACTTTGGGTATTCTCCATGTAGTTGTCTAAAAGCTCCTCTTGTTGAATCAATTCTTTGAGATTTTTTAGAGAAAAGAAAAGAATTAAAACAAAAGAAACTAAAAACGCGATCGCGATTCGCCATTCGATGACCAAAATCACCACAAAAATTCCTACAACTCGCATCAATTTAGGAATCATTTGTCCGGCAATTTCGGGATAAGTCCAAGTATGATTTTCAACTCCTCTGGCGATGCGGCTGGCAATACGACCTGGGTTATTTTCGTCGTAAAATGCTAGCGGTAGTGTTAGAATTTTTGCAATAACTTTGCGTAAGTGGTCGCGACGAGTGCGTAAGGCAATATCCCAATGAAACCAAACGCCTAACCACGGTTGAATTGGCGCTCTCACCACCGTTACTAAAAAAATTAAGCCTAAGAGTACCCCAAGTGAAAGGTATTTCCCTTCAGAAAAATTGGTTAAATTAGCGACTTGCGTTACTAAGTTCTCGACGATTCGATCTAAAGGTTGCTCGGAAAGGACATTGAGGATTTGTCCGGTAGCATAGGGAACGACTAGATCGATAATCTCAAATATACTCGAAGCAGCAATGCTGAAGATTGCGATCGCTTTATATTTTTGAAAGTAGCCGAGAATATCTCGAAAAGATGCCATGATACCTCTGTAGCGACTATCCTGGTAAGAGTTAAAACCAAGTTTAACTTTACCGTTATCATTGTACTACTTAAAATACGTATATTACAACAAAAGAAGAATTAGCAAACAGATACTAAGAGAAAGTAGTCCGAATAAAAACTTATTTTTTGAATACAATAGAAATTTTTAAGGGATTTTACCGTGATATTGCATTAAGCTAAGACACATTTGAACTTCCTATTCCCTATTCCCTTGTCTTAACAAGTAATTTAAAAGCGGGACAGTGTATCGAGGCATTCAAGCAGAAAAAATTTCAGAGGAATTGAAATGAATGCTGGAATCGATTGTTATATTCAACTTATCATGACTCAAAATCGGATTCCAGGGCTTTCTATTGCAATTGTACGGGAAGGCGAACCCATTTTGGTAAAAGGATACGGACTTGCAAACGTCGAACATTCTGTCCCTGCAAGTGAAAAAACGGTTTATGAAATTGCTTCAGTGGGAAAAATTTTTACGGCGACAGCAACCATGATGCTAGCACGAGAAGGCGCGATTTCTTTAGACGACGCGATCGCGGATTGTCTAAGTAATCCGCCTGAAGCTTGGCATCCTGTCACCATTTTGTCCTGCGATCGCGCGATTAGATCTTCAACCAGCAATTTAAAACTCGAATGTCGTTCTAATCGTCCCGATGAAAATATCGTCATTGTTTTCGTTATGATTGGGGGCTGTGAGCCAAATAATACCAGGGGTAATGGAAATATTATCGGTTAATTTGTGTCTGTAAAAACCCTCTACATGAATTGAAGTATCGGGATCTTTTGATTGCCCGACTGCTCTTAAACCGCTACTCGTTCCCGTTAACTTGGGCTGCATTCCAACGACAATTCCGCCTAAATTCCCCTCTTTCCCCAAATCGGGAAAAGCAAGCGTAACTGCATAATTCCAAATATCTGCATCTCCCAAATTAATAACGCGGGCAGCAGTGTAACCGACCCAACCCCCGATCGCCAATCGATCGCTAATGCGATAATTAGCTTCTATTCCGTAAGAATTCGCCACCACTGCCCGTTCTAACTTCTGCGAACCAATCTCGCTTAAACGGGCTGAAGTGCTTCCCGTACCGCTATCGAGTCCTTGACCTTCACCAGCATAGGAATGGATATAAGTTAAGCCTACCGCAAAGCGATCGCCTGGCGTTAGGGTTAATTGTGCGATCGCGCCATAGTCGCCATTAAATAAACCAGAACCCGCATCGGGATTATTTGCCTCTCCCGCCAAGTAACCAAAGTCAAAACTAATTGCTTCTTCTACCAGTTCTACTCTTGCTCCGATACCTGCATTGGCATTCGGCATTCGATAGATGGGATTGCGTCGAGCAAAACGAGAAATCGCTCCCGTATCGCTATCTTCAAAAAAGGGATTGACAACATCGGTAAAGTTATGAACTTCAGCATCGTTTGCTTGTAATAACACGGTAATGCGATCGCCAATCGGAAAAACATATTCTAGATCGCCTATTTCAACTGTATCCTGGGTGTCGGTAGCAAAACCCAAACGACCCTCATCGGTAGGAAGGTTAAAGTCATCGAAATTGCCAAAATCGAGTCGGGTGGTTAACTCGTCTTTGCCTGTAAAACTCGTCTTAAAGTAGAGACGCGATCGCGATTGCATCACTGTATTGTTATCTTCTCCTCCCTCTTCTCCAAAAACATCGCTGACTGAAAAAATTACCGCCCCTTCAAGTTTGGTCGTGGTGGAGAATTGGTTGTCTTCCAAGAATGAGGAGCGCGCTTCTAAAGCCTCTATGCGTCCTCCTATGGTGCTGAGTTCCTTGGCAAATTCTGCTTGTAATCTTTGCAATGTTTCTATGTCTTCTCGATTGACGCGAATGTTATTGGCAATTAATTCTTCAATCTTTTCTATTGCAGCTTTTAGTCCAGCAGCGAATTCATAGCGGCTCATAGCACGGTTGCCTCGAAAACTACTGTCTGGATAGCCCTTAACGACTCCATAACGCTCTCTTAAAGATTGCAATGCCTGATATGCCCAATCAGTCGGTCGAACGTCGGAAAGTTCCGAAACAGATGGCACTTGACTCATTGGATCGGTTTCTAGGGATGGGTTACGGTTGCCTTGCTGCTCTTGAGCCACTGCTTGAAATGAAGCGATCGATATATACGTTCCTGTAAAAAAGCCTAATAATTTTTGAGCAAACTTTTGATTCATTCTTTATTTATCCAAACACTTTTTAAGACTTAATATTTCAACCTATTTAAGAAACTCAAAAAGTAAAATTTTAGATTATTTGTGCAACTTAATTTTTATTTTTCTGAAAATACGCTCGAACATGAGTTAACTTACCTCCCGATATTTTGCATTATAATTGCCCAAAAAGCGTCATAAAAAAGTATTTATTGATTTTCTTGGGTTTTATAGGCAACTTCTTCTATCTAAAGGTAGACGTTGAGTTAAATAAAAAAATTTAACTTATAAAAGAGTCTAAAGCGACTAAAAATAAGCGATCGCGATGAGCTTACCAAATTAAATAAACGAGAAATTTATTTTAATAAAATACTCTAAATTTGACTTGCCTTTGATGAGAACTTTCTCATTTTTGTTTAAAGAAAAACTCATAAAGCAGAGATTAAATAGATATTAAGGTTAGGTTAACTCAAAACCTGTAACCTGTCATCTAGGGGTGGAAGTAAAGAATCAGGAACAGACAAAGGTAATTCTTCTTTTTGCTTTTCGCTTATCGAATAAATGCCAACTTTTCACATTAAAAGGAGGAATAGCGATGAATATGTCGAAAAACGATAAGTATAGTTTTTACCTAAGCGACGAAGATTGGTTCAACTTGGGCAAAGCCGATGCTTGGGCCCAAAAACCCAGAACCCCACCAGAACAAGACCCACAAGCTGCTAGCCTGTACGATTTGGGTTACAGCGAAGGCGCGATCGAACGCCCGCCAACCGTCATACATTAGACCTCTTGCACAAATCAGAAAAATTGACGATTTCTAATGAAAGGATTTTGGATTGAGAGATTTAGGACTTTTGCAAGAAGTCTATTAATTTTTGTTTTCGCCCAGAATTAAAGATGAACAAAGCTTCTGTCACCAAAACAGCAGAAAATCGCTCGAAATCGGATCGGGTAAGCGTATGGTCGCATTTTGAAAGGAAGCGAGCGCCGACAGCTATAACCCCCCGCAAGCGTCAGTTTCGCTGGGTTGTGGATGCAGTATTGCCCCTAACGCTAACCATTATT
>JALOOL010000169.1 GCA_025454425.1 Hydrococcus sp. Prado102
CTTTTTTATTAGTTTTAGTCATTGGTCATTGGTCATTGGTCATTAGTTATTAATTACAAAGGACGAATGACAAAGGACAAAGGACAAATAACTAATTGGTTACTGTTAATTGTCCAAAGTTTGTTACTTTTTTGTTTCGCGATTGTTACATTATTTTGTTTAACTGTAAAGCGAAGTTAAAAAACTTTGTACTTTTGTATCGCTTCAGTCACAACAAACAATGATTGCTCAATTTCCTTGGTTAACGACCATTATTCTGCTGCCTTTTCTAGCAGCTTTACCCATTCCACTGCTTGCTGACAAAGATGGCAAAATGGTTCGCTGGTATGCTCTTGGTGTAAGTTTCGCCAACTTCGCTTTGACAATTTACATGGCTTGGCGTTATTACGACTTCCAAAATCCTACCTTTCAGCTTACCGAAACTTATGCTTGGATTCCGCAACTCGGCTTAAATTGGTCGGTGGGAGTTGACGACCTTTCGATGCCTTTGGTACTCCTTACTGGTTTGGTCAATACCTTGTCCATCTTTGCCGCTTGGCAAGTCAAATCCAAACCGCGCCTGTTTTACTTCCTCATGCTGCTGATGTACGGCGCGCAAATTGGGGTATTTGTCGCCAAAGATATGTTGATGTTCTTCTTGATGTGGGAATTAGAATTAGTTCCCGTGTACCTGCTAATTTCAATATGGGGCGGTGCTAAATGTCGCTATGCAGCTACGAAATTCATTCTCTACACTGCAATCGGTTCTGTTTTTATTCTGGTAGCTGCTTTGGCAATGGCTTTCTATGGCGATTTTGTTACCTTTGATATGGAGGCACTAGGACTCAAACATTATTCTTTAGGGTTTGAAATCTTTGCTTACACGGCTTTCTTAATTGCTTATGGCGTTAAACTTCCGATTTTCCCCCTTCATACTTGGTTGCCCGACGCACACGGCGAAGCTTCTGCGCCTGTTTCGATGGTTTTGGCAGGAATCCTTCTCAAAATGGGCGGTTATGCTCTCATCCGCATGAACTTAGAAATGTTGCCTCACGCTCATATTTATTTCGCTCCTGTTTTAGTTATTCTCGGTCTGGTCAACATCATCTATGGTGCCCTCTGTGCCTTTGGACAAACTAATCTCAAGCGACGGATGGCTTATTCTTCTATTTCTCACATGGGATTCGTCTTATTAGGCATTGCTTCTTTTACCGATTTGGGTTTAAGCGGTGCTATGCTACAAATGCTTTCTCACGGTTTGATTGCAGCAAGTATTTTCTTCCTTTGTGGCGTTACCTACGATCGCACTCATACTCTTATGATGGATGAAATGGAAGGAGTCGCTCAAGTTATGCCTAAAACATTTGCTTTATTTACCGCAAGTTGTATGGCTTCTTTGGCGCTTCCCGGTCTGAGTGGATTTGTCAGCGAATTAACTGTATTTCTGGGATTAACCACTAGCGATGCTTATTCTCCTACTTTTAAGACTGTGGTACTTCTGCTAACAGCAGTCGGCTTGATTCTGACACCGATTTATTTACTCTCTACCTTGCGACAAGTTTTCTATGGAACCAAGAATTTGAACGATAGTGAGAAATCTGAGACGTTAAAAGATGCCAAACCCAGAGAGGTTTTTATTACTGCTTGCTTGTTACTCCCCATTATCGGCATTGGTTTATATCCCAAGCTGGTCACGCAAACTTATGATGTCAAAACGGTTGCAGTAACAACCCACGTTCAAGAAAGCTTACCACTATTTGCTCAAAAGCGATCGCCTCTCTATGCCAGTGCTTTAAAAGCACCCTCGCTTCCTGAAGCACCAACGGGGAAGCTACTGAGTGTAAGCGAACTAAACCCATTGTTTCTAGCTACCAAAGTTTGAAAATCTAGCTGAAGAATTGAACGATGAGGGCGTTGCACAAACGCCTTTTTCCATTTTTTAGCGGTACATAGACATTTTTGGGGTAAAAAAGCTTTAAAAGAAGAAAAGTTTTTTATATTTAGATCGGTAGAAACGCAGTAATGCTGCGTTTCTTTTTGATTAATTATTTGATATGTATTAAAGATTGCTCAATAAAAATAACTCAAAAATTACTTTAAAAATGTTTTTGTTATTGTTATTTATTCAAAAAATGACGATTTTTAACATCTTATACAAAAATCTAGTAATTAGCTTACAAATTCTAATGCTTTCTTTGTTTAATTTATTTAAATTTAGGCGGATTTAGAAAAAAAAATTTTCCATTTTTTTACATTTTCGTATTATTATATCTGCGGGACAAAAACACACTTCGTTGACCTGTAAAACCTTTAAATTTGTCAAATACCTTACACATTGTCGCACTCAAATTTTAGTATGTTTTTCCTAGAGTGCATCTTCAAACCTTTCAATAGTTTTCGAGGTTGCTATGAGGCTTTTAATCGTTGAAGACGATACGGAAATTGCTGAATTACTTTCAGAAGCGTTTACCGATCAACATTACACCGTTGATATCGCCTCTGACGGACAAGCTGGCTGGGATTTTGTCAAAGCGTTTGATTACGATTTGCTCCTGTTAGATTGGATGCTTCCCAAGCTTGATGGCATTAGCCTTTGCCGTCAGTTGCGATCGCATGGCTATCAAATGCCAATTTTAATGTTAACCGCTCAAGATACCACTCAAGCTCAAGTGACGGGATTAGATGCAGGTGCGGATGATTACGTCCTCAAACCTTACAAATTAGAAGAGTTATTCGCACGCATTCGCGCCCTGCTGCGTCGCGGCAGTGCCAGTCAATCTCCCGTGTTGCAATGGGGCGATTTATGTCTCGATCCCTGTACTGGAGAAGCCAGCTATGGCGGCAATCCCATCAAGCTAACGGCTAAAGAATTTCGCCTGCTAGAGCTTTTTTTGCGACGGGGCAACCGCGTATTGAGTCGCAGTGCCATCATGGAGAATCTCTGGTCATTTGACGAACTTCCCGATGAAGATGCAATCAAAGCTCACATCAAGCGTTTGAGACAAAAACTCAAAGTAGCTGGTGCTTTTGAGAATTTAATTGAAACAGTCTATGGTTTGGGCTATCGTCTCAATCAGTGTTACAACGGCTAACATTACTATGTTTTGGAGCCGACCTATTAGGTTTGTATTTAAATCTTTGGGGTTGCGTCGGCACTTGCTGTTGGCTTATTTGCTTGCAATGGCAACAATCTTTGGCGTATCTTCAGCAGCTTTCTACTTTTTTTTTGTTAGTAGTCTAAAACACGAATTAGATAAAGAGTTACTGATCTTGGCACGAGCGGCAGTGCCAAGTTTAGAGATTATCAAAACCAAAGGTCTGCAAAGCCTAAATCAAAATGTCTCTTGGCAACGTTTATTTTCAGAGCATAAGCAAGGTCTAGAATGGTTCGACGCTGATAGCAAGCTTCTAGCAAGGGAAGGGAGTAGTTCTCGAAGATTTTTATTTTCAAAAAATATGCCGATAAGTTTGAGTGAAGGTTCTCCTTTATTCGAGCAAAAAGGTCGCTCCCGTAGCGTAACAATTGCCGTGTATTCTGACGACCCAGACAATAAAAACTTACACTTAGAAGGTTATATTCGGGCGAGTCAATCGACTGAAGACGTAGAAACTATTCTGAGTCAACTTCAACTGGGACTGTGGCTGGGTGGAATTGCTGCTTTAATGTTAGTTAGTCTGAGTAGTCTTTATCTAGCTCGGCAAGCACTAAAACCCACCAAACAAAGTTTAAAACGGCTCGAACAGTTCACCGCAGAAGCTTCCCACGAGTTACGCAATCCGCTAACTCGAATTAGTATTGCCAGCGAAGTGATGTTGAGTCGTTCGGAGCAATTTAGACGGTCTTCGGATCTCAAAAAGCTCGATATGATTAACGTAGCTGCCAAACAGATGCAACGCTTGGTAGAAGACTTGATGTTTTTGGTGCGTGCCGATACAGGAACGCTTGCGGCGGCGATGAAACGCGATCGCATCTTTCTCAATCCTCTATTGCGAGAGCTAATCGAACACTTCGAGCCAATTGCTCGTGCTAAAGGCATTCTCGTGCGCGTTAATTTGTCTGAAAATGTAATTGTAAAAGGAGACACAACTTTATTAAACCGTTTATTTTCCCATCTGTTAAATAATGCGATCGAATACACCGATCCTGGCGGTAGCATTACTCTATCAATGCAAGATTTAAAAGGATTAGCGACCGTCGCGATCGCAGATACGGGGATTGGCATTGCGCCTGAATACCAATCTTTTATCTTCCAATGTTTTTGGCGTTCCGAACAAGCCTTAACTCGAAATCCAGATAGTTTGGGTTTGGGTTTGGCGATCGCTCTTGCAATTGTCCGTCAACATGGAGGTAAAATTACTGTTAACAGTCGAATGGGGAAGGGGACTTGTTTTCAAGTGTGTATTCCTTTGGTGTGAGGAAGGGTGCACGATGCGCCCCTACAAATGGATGGGCGCACGCCATGCGCCCCTACAACCTTTTCAAGAGTCGCGAACCGATTCCAAAAGTCCCTACCGCTAATAAACCGAAGATGAAGGTAGGTTCGGGAACTTTGGTAGAAGAAGCAGAAATTACCGGAGGAACAAAGGTGACAGGAAGATCGGTAATTGACGGAGGAAGATTAGCAATGGGGGTAGTAGAAGAAAGTTCGATATCATCATCATCATCATCATCGTCGTCGTCATCTCCAAAATTAAATCTCGATCTGAGAACCCCAAAGGCGGAGTCTGCGATTATTTTATGAGCGGTTGTAGTTGGATGAACGCTATCCCAGAATAAATATGTTTCTGGGCGATCGCAAACTGTCAATTTACTGGGATCTAAAGGAATAGTTGGGTCGTATAAATTGGTATTGGTACAGCCATCCGTTACGTTAGCAAAGCGAAATCGGTTGTCATCGTCATCATCGTCATCATCGTTAGCTTGTGAGTTAGCAATAAACTGTTTAAATAGAGCATTGACGTTAAAAGAAATAAAATTTCGCTTGGGATAAGTCCTGCTCAATCGCCTCAAAAGCAAGTTCAAGTTTTTGTTATGCTGAGTAGTTAAACTGTTGAGGGCAAAAGCGGCATTGGGATCGAGACTGCGACCTAGAGGCGTTTTCCCCAAATCTGGTAAATTAGGCACTAGAATATTACGAGCGCCCCTAGCAACTAAAGTATTAATTGCGTCTGAGAGATTGCCTACAGGTTCGACAGGATTGCTCGAAAAACGACCGAGATAATCGTTTGCACCCGCCCAGACGATGTATAATGCGTTGGGATCGGCAGATTGACCCCCTAAAGAGCCTGTAAACGTATCGATTTGTTGTTCTAATCCCGCAGGCGTTCCTGGCAACCCAACGTTATTACTGCCAGTGGTAGCCCCACCAAGGGCAAAGTTAGTAACGTTCGTGTCGGATACCTTGAGTGAGTCAGCAAGGTAGTCAACCCAAACATCGCCATTAGAAAATCGACCAGGCGAATAGAATGGTTGATTTGGCAATGCGCCACCCGTGAGGTTGAGAAAGTTTCCCGTGTCGGATAGGCTATCGCCAAAAACGAACATCCGTTGAAAGCCTAGCGTTGTTGCGATCGCGGTTTGTGTTAAAACCATACTTAAGGCTAGCGAAATTCCTGTGGCGATCGCCAATGACCTACCAAACGAGCCTATTATTTTCATAAATGCTTCAGTGAAAAAATTTTAAAGCAAACTTCGATGAGAATGTTAATCGATTACGTTAGCCTGTTAAAGTAACAAACTTGGGACAGAGCCAAAAAATATATAGATATGACTACACAAATTTTAGTGGTTGAAGACGAACCATCTTTTCAAAGACTGCTCAAACAATACTTCAGACATCAGATTAAAGAACAAAAGTATGAATTTATTTTTGCCGAAAATGGCAAAGAAGCCTTACAAGAAATTCTGGAAAATCAGCAGATCGACTTAGCGATCGTCGATATCAAAATGCCTCAAATGGACGGGCTAGAACTACTTACCATCATGAATTATATCAATCTCAAGATCGATACGATAGTCATTTCTGCCTATGGAGATATGGAAAAAATCAGAAAAGCAATGAATGAAGGCGTTTTTGATTTTCTGACAAAGCCTTTTGAGCTAGAAGTCTTAGAAAAAGCGATTGAAAATAACCTTCGTCGCAAGAGTACCAAGAAAATTGGTTATATCGAAAAGCGATATATTTCCAAAAAACAACCTACTGGAGAAGAAAAAGAGTATGGTCCTTACATTTATTTCAGAAGAAGAGATGAAGACAAAAAACTATGCAGTATTTATTTAGGGAGAGAAGAACCGTGGCTGCAAAAATTGCTTGAAATTGCCGAGGAAACCTCCGAACCATAAATCAAATTGTCAAAATTTTTAATTTTATTAGTTTATTTTCTAGATATATTGTTCTAATATAAAAAAGCATTTGCCAGGGCGATCGCTCCCTTCGTGGTTCGCTGGAATACGTTAAAACTTACGTAGCTGCGTAATCCCTGTAAACTGTATAAGAATCAACCACTATCTCTAACATCGATCGCGACAACAACAAGCGGTAGCTGGAACTTTGTAATGGCTTTATTAAAAAGGCTAACAAGTTGGATTGTTGCCTCAAACCAAATCTCTATCAAAGGGTTTCCTGACTTAGGCTGGCGTTTGCTAATTGCCTATTTGACGGCGGTAGCAGCTATCTTAGGAACATCGGCGACAACATTGTATATTTTTTTTGAGCGCAATCTCAACGAGCGGTTAAATCGTCAACTGTTGGCGCTAGCACAAGCAGCAATTCCGAGTTTGGAAATGGTAAAAATCGAAGGTCGTCAAAACTTGGATAAAGATTTACCTTGGCGACACCTCTTTTCTGACCGAGAACAAGGTTTAGAATGGTTTGACAGCGATGGAAATCTCTTAACTAAAGAAGGTACGCTCGTTCCAAAAACTTCCTCAATTGCCATTTTTTTGTCTTCTCGCTCGACTAAAAATATTCCGATTTTTGAGCAAGAAAGGCAAATCCGAAGCGTGACGATTGCTGTATACACCAGTGAAGCCAACAAAAATATATTGCAATTAAAAGGCTATATTCGAGCTAGCGAATCGACTCGACATTACTCGGCTACGCTAGCGCGATTGCGTTTGAAGTTGTGGATGGCAGGAATAATAGCCTTATTTCTAATTAGCCTGAGCAGCATTTATCTAGCGCGACAAGCTCTCGTCCCCTCCACAAATACCCTAGAGCGGCTCAAGCACCTCACGGCTGAAGCTTCTCTCGAACTCCGCAATCCGCTTGCGAGAATCGCTGTTGCTAGCGATGTCATGCTCGCTCATGCCGAACAATTTCAGCCCTCAGATGCTAGAAAACTGGAAATGATTAGTACGGCAGCAAAACAAATGAAACGGCTGCTTGAAGAACTGCTTTTCCTGGTTCGTACCAATATAGGAGTTTTAGCACATGAGATGGAGCGATCGCCCCTTTCTCTTACTAACTTACTACAAGAACTAGCAGAACATTTCGATCCCATCGCTCAAATTAAAGGAATTGTCTTACGAGCCGAACTCAAGACAGAAATAACCGTCAAGGGCGATGCGACTCAACTGAACCGTCTATTTTCTAATCTCATTGGCAATGCGATAAAATATACCGATTCTGGGGGAAAAGTAACGGTTTCTGGGGAAACTTTGCGAGGATGGGCGTGTATTTCTGTAGAAGATACTGGCTATGGTATCGCCCCAGAAGCGCTACCTTTTGTCTTTCAGCGTTTTTGGCGCTCGAAAGATCCTAAAGCGCGTCAGCAAGAGGGTTTAGGGTTGGGTTTAGCCATCGGTCAAGCGATCGCGCAGCAACATGGCGGTAAAATTACGGTTGAAAGCCAATTAGGAGTCGGTAGTTGTTTTCGGGTACATCTTCCTTTGGGATAACTTAGTAGTTCAGGAGTTCAGTAGTTCAGTAGTTCAGTAGTCAGAAGTTCAGTAGCAAATATTCTTTCTTAACTTCCTTGTCTTCCTTGTCTCCCAAGTCCTCCTTGTCTCCCAAGTCCTCCTTGTCTCCCAAGTCCTCCTTGTCCCCCTTGTCCCCCAAGTCCTTCTTTTACTTTCGACTTTCGACTTTCGACTTTCGACTTTTCTTGTCCCCTTGTCCCCCTTGTCCCCCTTGTCTTTCTTTCAGTCACTGGTCACTGATAAAAGCTTTCCCGCCTGTTTGCGTCCAGGCATGAATGACGGCTTCACAGCGTAAAGGATTGGGTTCTGCGATCGCGCAATTACAATCGAGGCGATCGACTAACAATAGTAAAGCAGGATCGAGCAAAAACGAGAAAAGTACGGTTTCGCCGCCATTTGTGTAAAGTTCTAATGAGTTTTCCACCATTTTTCGCAGAATATTTAAGTCAAGATCTTGATAGGAACTAAATACAGTCAAAGCTGACTTAACTTTTGTAGCGAGCGTTTTGAGATGCCAATCTGCTGTTTGTGGAAATGCGATCGCCAAAGCAATCTGTTGTGGCAAGCGATTGAGAAACTGAGGCGAATGGGTATCCCCACAGTAAAGTAAATGCCGTCCCAACTGCCACCAACTTTCAGGTTGAACGACTTTTGACTCGCTCGATATTTCGGGTTGAATTAGTTCTATTTGTTTGGTTTGCGATTGCTCGGACGGCGCAGGTTCTCGTGTAGAAGTGTCAGAGGCTAAAGGTTCTTTAACACTTTGGCGCACCTCATTATCGGTTAAATCTAATGAAGATTGTTTTTCTGGTTCTGTTTTTGTATGCTTAGGTGTCGTAGGAGCAGCAAACTTCTGTTTGATTTCTTTGGCAGTTGTGAAAGTGATAAACTCGCCAGAATCGGCACGAGTAAGTGCTTCTTCTTTGGCGCTTTCTGACGTTGAAGGGGCGGCTAATTCATATAGTGCAGAAGGCGCAAAGTTGTCCAAATTTTGGACATCTGCAAAGCGTTTGGCAACATTTTCAAAAGAGTTAGCAGTCGATTTTCCCCAGTGAAATTCAGCCTCTATCCATTGTCTGTAGTGTCCGTATCCCAAACGTTTTTTTACTTCAATCAATTTCTGCCCGATCTTGACGATTCCCTCGGCAGTCTGCTTCATCAAGGCTTTTATTTCTTCGGTTTGCTCTCGCACAAACCATGAGGTATCCGCATCAAGACTTGAATAATCAAAGCTTTCAGTTGATGAAGCATTAACAGATAATACAGAAGGCATAATAAATCCTAATTACTATAATTTTTCAAAAAAGTTATTTTCTAGATTTAAGGGAAGTATTTTTTATAAGCATAAACTTTTTATCTAACGACTTGCATCCTTCAATGGAAGGATTTTGGGGCTAAACCCCAGTTTATCGACAGATTTTGTGAGCGAAAGATTGCGATTTTCGATCGCAGTCCATAAATTATTTATGAGTCAAATTGGTTATTGTGTTAATATGAAATCTAGGTTTGCTCGACTAAGTTGTGAGCAAAGAAGGTCGAATCTGCGTTCGCAACTCCCCCATTTGTGAGCGACAAGCCATCAAAAATCGTTATGTAAATTTTTATGTAAATTTTGCAGCTTAGTTTCTCAAAATAAAAGTAGCGTAGATAATAGTTCTTGTCTCCAATTCGTCACTTTTTTAAGCTACTGTCATAAATGTTAATCCGAACCTAAATAAGGGTTAACGAATTTTAAAAATTATCGAGGAACTCGGTAGTGTGTGGAACAACCTTAAAAAAATAGCTTGGAACTGGCGAGGCGTTGTCTTTACAGTGCCTAGCGCAACCGGGCTAATTCTTGCTATTCGCTTATTAGGTTGGTTGCAACCCCTAGAATGGACGACATTAGATTTGTTTTTTCGACTTCGACCTTTGGAACCAACAGACGAGCGAATCGTGATTGTTGGCATGGAAGAGAAAGACATCCAAAAGCTCAAACAATGGCCGATTAGCGATCGCGATTTAGCACGACTGATCGAAAAAATTAAAGCACAAAAGCCTAGAGTCATTGGTTTGGATATTTACCGAGATATTCCTGTAGAACCAGGACACGAAGAATTAATCGAAGTATTTAAAACGACTCCCAATCTCATCGGTATTGAAAAGGTCATTGGCGACCAATTCTATTCAACAATTGACCCGCCTCCCGTTTTAGAAAAGTTAGGACAAATTAGCAGCAGCGATCTCATCCTCGATGGCGATGGCGTTCTTCGTCGCGCTTTCTTATTTCCAATGGCTCCAGGCAAAGAAAGCTTACCGAGCTTGGGGCTGGCAGTTGCTTTAAAATATTTAGAAAAAGATAAGATCGTGCCCGTAGCCTCCGACGATGGCGGCTGGATGAAATTAGGAAAGACGGTTTTTTATCCGTTTAATAGCAATGACGGCGGTTATCGAAATGCCGATGCAGGAGGATATCAAACGCTACTCAATTATCGAGGTTCGGCTCAGAGTTTTCAAAAAATTTCGTTTACAGATGTTTTAGAAGGTAATTTCGAGCCTAATTTGATGCGCGATCGCATTGTTTTGATAGGATCGCAAGCAACCAGCATCAAAGACTACTTCTCAACTCCTCACAGTCAAAGTTTATCAATAACGCCCGCACTCACTTTTGGGGTAGAAATCCAGGCAAACCTCGCCAGTCAAATTTTGAGTACCGTATTAAATAATCGCCCTCTCATCAAAGTTTTGCCAGACTATTTAGAAGACCTCTGGATCGCTTTATGGGTAGTCGTTCCGGCAATTTGGGCGTGGAAATGGCGAAAAACCAAAAATCTGCTCAAACTATGCGTGGCGATCCTGATTGGAACTTCGGTTGCGATCGCGTTATTAATCGGGATTAGTTACGTTGCTTTTTTAAATAGTTGGTGGCTTCCTTTAGCACCTACTTTACTCGCCCTTGGTTGTTCGTCGGTTTTAGTAACCAATTTCGTTTATATCAGCCAACTGCAAGAATATAATCTTTACCTAGAACACGAGGTAGAGTCTCGCATCCAAGATTTGAGGGAAACTTATCGGGAATTAAAAGCCGCTCAAGATAAAATCTTAGTTAAAGAGAAATTAGCCGCATTGGGAACGCTTGTAGCTGGAGTGTCCCACGAACTGAAAAATCCGCTCCACTTTATCCAAAACTTTGCTAGTTTATCTGTAAATTTAGCTAACGAACTACGAGAAACTATTAGCGATCGCGATCGGTGTTGTGAGATAGAAGTTTTAGACAATATTAATGAGATTTCCTCTAATTTATCGGAAAATTTAGTCGAAATCAAAGACCATAGCAAACGAGCAAACGCGATCGTGCAAACGATGTTGCCTCATCCCGATGGGGTTACATCCGAACGCACGCCAACGGATATCAATGCTTTGCTAGATTCTGCCATCAAACTCGTTCTCTATAGCCAACAAGGTAAATATACAAACTTCCCAATTCATTTAGAGAAAAATTACGATCGTTCTATCCCTCAAATAGAACTTTTCGATCGCGAACTCAGTCGCTCTTTAATTAACATTCTCGATAATGCCTATTATGCTGTATATCAAAAAGCTCAACTCGTAGAAGGATTTCGTCCGCTCATTTTAGTAGAAACTGAAAACCTAAAAGAATCGGTTAAGATTGTCATTCGAGATAATGGAGCGGGAATCCCAGAAGATATTATTGATAAAATTTTCGATCCTTTTTTTACTACCAAACCACAAAGAGAAGGTACGGGACTGGGTTTATCAATCGCTCACGATCTCATCGTCAATAAAAATCGCGGCGCGATCGAGTTAGATACCCAAATAGGGAGCTACACTAAATTTGTTATTTTACTGCAAAAAAATCAGTAAGAGCGAGCGGATACGATATCAGTAATCAGTAATCAGTTATCAGTAGTGGGCAATGCCCACCCTACAAATCTTTAAAATAATTGTAATTATTTTTGTTGACTTGCTTATCAGTGGAATTATGAATGATGCCCCTTGTCCCCTTTTTACCTCTCTTTTGTCACTCTGAGAAAATTTGACGAATTGGCGTCATTTCAGCCCACGAAAAATCAAGGTTTTGACCCACTCTGGCAAAAGAGAGTTACAGTGATTTTCGCCCCCCTTGCCCACCTGGTCTACCCAATTGAAAACTGCTGTAAAAATTTCATGCAAACTTTTAGAGAATTGGTATTATCTTTCACTGACCAAAAAAATAAACTCACTTCGGGTTAAGCAAAATCCGAAGTGAGGTGATTCGTAAAGGAAAGATTAGTTCTGTTAGTTGAAGGGACAAAAGACTATATTTAAAATTGCTTCAATTCTGGATTTTCTATCTCTTGAGAA
>JALOOL010000170.1 GCA_025454425.1 Hydrococcus sp. Prado102
AACTCAAACGCACAAGGAGTTTAGCTCGTCAAAATGGTTTAGAACTAGTTGTTACAGGATGGCAGTATGGCTAATTGAGAATGGTGCAAGATCTCAGTTTAAACGGACTTTATATATGAGCCAAGGAATTAATTCCTTGGCGGACTTCATGAGAATGAAAGGCTATGTCCTTTTTTGGTAAAAGGGTTTTTTGTGCTAGAAGGGAGCGAAAACTTTGATATTTGTAAGTAAGCAACTCACATTACCAATTATCACCCTGCCCAATCCCCACTCACCAGTCACCAATCTCCGACGTAATAATTGACGGACGGATTACCATGTATTCTCCTTGAATATTTTTAATCGGAATGTTAATAAAATCATTCGATTCCGATTTGGGTACTAGCTCGCCGCTATACCATTTTTGAAAATCTTGAATGCTTGTAAAACGTATTTCTTCCCGATGACCGCTCGATAAGAAAAGATGAATTGCGTATTCGTCTGCTTTTCTGGGCATAGTAATTTTATTTAGTTTCTTCAGGATTATTATCGGCGACTAGGCAGTTAGATGAAACCGTTGCAGTAGAGTTTTTAGCATTGAAGGCAAGGTTTTTTTTAAGTCAGATGCCGTTTTGAAGATTAATTGCTCGTGTTTGGGCAAATCGAAGGGAGATCTTCCCGTTATATCCGATCGCTCCATTTGTGCGAGTAATATTTGTCCAGATCGCTTGCTTAAGAGTGCATAACCTAATTCTACGCAAACGTTGGGACTCAAAATTAACTGGGACTGCTTATCGCTTCCGACACTCGCTATCGGCGTTCCATCGGCAATAAATAACAGGCTTTTGTGAATTTTACGCAGTTGTGTATCGCTCAGACGCACGGTTGTATCTGTGGAACGTTGAGCTTCTTCTATAGTTAGCGGAAAACGCGATCGCCGATTGAATGTTTCGATAGCTTCTCCTAACGCCTCGCGTAAAATCTCACTCGCTTGAGGGTATTCGTTTTGAGCGCTAAAAAAGACCGTCGCCTCTAACCAAGCTGAAATATCCTGTTTAGTGAAATAAATTTCTTGGGAGAGCAAATCTATGTTCGAGATTGCGTAGCCACCGCTCCCTTCTATATAAAATTCTATGGTATCGCCTTCGAGATATCGCTGAAACCAGATCGATTCTTGTATCGTTTGAGCGTCGTCTAAAAAGTCGGCTCGCATTCCTGATTTAAGAAGGCTATTTCTGCTCAATCGCAGATCGTGTGGTCGTTTTACAATTTCCTTGATTGGCTCATAATGCTCTAGATACCAAGCTTTGAGCGCAATAATTGCCATAACTCTAAGATGAAAAACAGTACTTAGGAATCTTAGCAGTAAGCGCTAATGTCCTCACCACATTCATCAGCAAGATAACAAAGAGCGCGGAAACGAAGCATCATCAGATCCTCGTAAAGAGGGTTGATTTTACACAGGGGAGGAATGGTAATTAAGGTACGACCGAATACTTGAATCTTCCGTGCAAAGGGACATTGAGAGGGAATTAAACGACAGATGCGACGCGCTAATTCAGAGTTTTCGATCTCGATTTTTTCGAGCTTAATCCGTAAGGGTTTGAGAAGATCTAATTTTTTCCAGTTAAAACGTTTGATTTTGGGTTTGGCTTCTGAAAACAGATTGTTATCAATCCAACTGCTAAGAACGATACATTTTGTGGTAGAATTTGTTAAACTCATTTTACTCTCTCCAGTTTGTGCTTTACTCTGTTCTATTACTACACTAGCTCTTACACATTTTCCTAAAATCTTGCGCGAGATATAAGGGAAGCACATAGAGCGTAGGATTTTTCGTGTCTTTGAATTTCATTTGCATCTTCCTTTAGGAATAACATGAAAGTCGTTTCTTAAAAGTGGCAGGATGCAAAACTAGCATTCGTTTCTTGAGGTTTTACGATATTGGTTGGTAGGGGATAGAGGATCGATTGCTTATCTGATATCATCATGCCTTGAGTACAGGGCTTAGCGCGTGAGCGAAATCACCGAACTTTTGTGAATTTATTCTTCTCGAACTCGGTAATTTCACGTATGGGGATTTTGGTTTGATAGGGAGTAGGGATTAAGTAGAGACGCTTTCATTTCGCGTCTGTACGGGATTAGGCATACAATTACACGATCGCTTTTGCAGAAGTGTTTCAGGATGGTTGTTACGATAGCAATAGGTCATCCGATTTTGGATTTTGGATGAAAGGATTTTGGATTGGCTCCGTTTTGAAAGAACTGAGCTTGAAATTCAGCCAATTTTTTTGATGATTCCCCTCTTATTGGAGAGGCTTAAAACCTTTTTTTTCGGTCACTCGTAAATCATCTTGCGCGTCATTCCCCCATCAACGATCGCGTTGGTTCCCGTAATAAAAGAAGCCTCTTGAGACACTAAATAGAGTGTCATAGCAGCAACGTCTTCGGGTTTACCAACTCGTCCTACCGGATGTTGTTTGTTGTCTTGTTCGGTTAGGTGAGTGCTATCTGAAGACGTATTAATCCAACCAGGACTGATACAATTAACCCGAATCGTCGGGCCCAAACTATTAGCCAGCGCGTGAGTAAGCGCAACGATTCCACCTTTTGCTGTAGAATAGGCTTCGGTGTTGGGTTCTGACATGATAGCCCGCGTAGAAGCAATATTAACGATCGCGCCGTCGCGAGTTTGTAAATGCGGTACGGCATATTTACAGCACAGAAAAGCTCCAGTAAGATTGACGGCAATAATTTGATTCCATTCCTCTAGACTCATCTGGTCGATAGGTGGATTTTCTGGATTGGCGATCGCGGCATTGTTAACTAAGATATCGAGACGACCGAAAGTTTCTATAGTAGTTGCGATCGCGTCTTTCACCTCAGCTTCTTGGGAAATATCGGTTGGAATCAACCGAACCAGACCGAATTTAGCGAATTCTGATTCGGTTTTGGCTCCCGCATCGCGATCGCGATCGCAGATAATAACTTTGATGCCTACTTTGAGAAATTTCTGAGTAATGGCTTTACCGATTCCTTGTGCGCCACCTGTGACGATAGCGACTTTATCTTGAAAATAATTGGGTCGAACAAACATTGGTAACGTTTTTGGTTGCTGTTTGGGCGCACGCCATGGGTCGGGGCTGCGGGCTGTAAAGACGCGATATATCGCGTCTCTATTTCCGCCCTTTAAATGCCCCGTCCCCTACACATTGCTATGAGAAACTTGCCAAAATCTTGACCATCGGATTCCGAGCAAGAGAATCAATATAATCGCTAATCCTGCGGCTGTGCCTGCTAATGCAAAGATATCGATATGACGCACTGCGATCGCAACTAATGCCCAGATTACTACCCCAGCATAAGCTAGATCGTTGCGCCAGACAGCTATTATAGCTGCGAGGGCTGTTGCTACTAACATCATTGCGATCGTCCACAGCAGAGGACTAATCCCCCAACCATTCCAGCCGATATTGTCAAGGACGCTGGCTGCATTAACGATTGTGGCTACGCTAATCCACGCTAAATAGATACTGACGGGAAAATTGACCAACCATTTTTCTCGTCGCGAAACCGGGTGTATGGCAATTTCCAAACGCAAGTATAAAGCAATAAGCGAGAGCAAAATTACTATCATTGCCACGAGTGACAAAACAAACAATTGAGATTGGAAAAGATAGATCCAAATAATCTGAGCTAAACTTGCGATCGCTAAAAAATATCCCATTTTTCGCAGGCGAGAATTATTTTTTTGAGCGGGTAAAGCTTGATAAATCGCCAAGCTTATCAATCCCAAATAAATCAATCCCCAAATCGCAAAAGCATAGTTAGCTGGAATAATCAGAACTTCGCGAAAAAAGGTATTAGAAATATCTCCAATGCTGAGATTGTTGATTGGATTAATATTAGCTAAAATGTTCGCTCCAAAAGCAGTAATAATTGCAACAAGATTGCTCCACTGCCTGAGTGAATCGCGATCGAATTTCATCTTTAATTAAAAAAGAAGAGCTTCTTTTTCCCTCTACTTCTTGATTTTTTTTTTGACTTCTAATTCTGAGTGTAACAAATTTTTAACATCAATACTGCCTACAGAAAAGAGACTATTTTACGTTTAATCAAGTTCGCCTGACTTAAAAATAAATTTTCATTTGTTCTAGTGTGTGTAATTCATGATGGCTACTCAGAAAAATCAAATGTTAGCTGGTTCTTGACACTCCACGGGATAAATCCGCGTGGATTCTAGGAGGATGTTTTAAACAGGGCTAAAGCCACTGTTTAAAACGCCTTTTCTAGTTAGGGGGACTGTCAGTTAGGGGGACTGTCATCGACCCCACCCTCCGCATCAGCCATACTCATTACAAATATGGTTGTCTGAAGATCCAGAGGGCATGAAAAACCTAACCATTGACCTATATTTTGTGACGCATTCCAATCAGCATTGCATCTATACCCGTCAAACCCTTTAAACCAATCACCATTCCTCTTACCAATAACCCCATTACGACGATCTGACTTACTGGTGTATGGTGCTGGTATAAACTCAACGGGAATCCCAGACTTAACTGCTTTGTAAGTAATGAATTGACCTAGCTGATAGAATGCCCATGAATCGCGATTATTGGCTGCGTCAGACTTATTCTTCTTTTTTTGCTTCATGGTCTGACGACCATTGAAACGGCTGGCTCTCAACTGCAAGTTATCTGGTAGAATGTAATACATACTCCAGCAGGATCGATAACGACAAATTCTTTCATTCCCCAAGGTTTTGTTTCTAATTTGCCATTAGGATGAATAGTTTCTTCTCCTTTACTCGTCAATTCTTCATAAAGTTGCTCGATGCCAGTAACATAGATGCGAAAGGCTATTTCTTTTGCCAAATGGATATAATCATTTTTGACTAGAAATAGTTCTGCTACGTCGCGTTTCACAATTGCCATACGCATCGGGTCGCCTTCAGTGTGGACGCACTTAAATCCTAATTTTTGTTCGTAGAATGCGATCGCGCCTTCTAAGTCGTTACCCGCCGGAATTAGCGGACTGATATTTCCTAAGATGGGTGGTTGGTTCATTGAATATCGTCCAATGCTTCGGTTAATTCTTCCATAATGCCTTCGATCGCGACTTCAATTCGTCGCCAATCGGGAATGAAAGGCGAACCAAAGGGATACTGATGAAAGTCGTCAAACGCAATATCGAGAGCGTGCGCAAAGGATTCGACGGCTGTTAGTTCGTTATGCAAGTCATATTTTTCTAAGTCGTGCATCTCGGCAAAGGCTTCGTATACCCCTACAACGTCGCGAGCGTGCGTTAGGTAGGTAAGTTTGAGGGTGCGAAAGAACTCGCGACTGAGGATTATTCCTTGAGAAGACAACTGCGAAAAGAAGGTACGAGCAATATCGGCAACCATTGTTTGCAGTCCTGGTTTATCTTTTGTTCCAAGTTGTTGATGCTTGTGGTCGTAACGATTTGTTAATTCTACTTGACAGATGCGAGGAACCCTTACGAGACGATAGATCTCTGAGAGAATGCCGACTTCGATTCCCCAATCAGAGGGAAACTGCATTTCTCTGGCGATGCTAGTAAACATAGCGAATTCGCCAGCGAGGGGGTAGCGAAAGTCTGCCATGTATTCTAGAAAATCTAAATTTCCTAAAATTTCGCGCAGAGAACGCACGAAGGGAAAGTAAAAAAGACGCACGACGCGACCAAAAAGGCGATCGCCGTAGCGAGCGTAAAATCCTTTGGCGAACTGATAGCGTAGATGAACGACAGAATAAAGCAGACGCACGAGAAAATGGCGATCGTAAGTGAGGATATCGGCATCGTGAAAGGCGAGAACGGCAACTTCTGCTTTGGTTAAAATATAACCGAGAGCAGTCCATACGGCTCGTCCTTTACCGCGAGGGCCTAGAGGAAGTAAATCGTCAATTTTTTTGGTGACTGCCTGTACTTGCGGGTTGTCATTCCAAAGCAAACAAGCTTTACGATCCAAGGGAGCGACGATTTCTTTAGCTCGATGAAAATCGTCTTTATCTGCCCGATCTAAGCTAATATAAACTCGCGCTACAAAGTCCATCTGCGAGAGTTCTTTGATGATATTTGCCATCGCATCGCTTGCTAGATCGCTATAAAGAGCGGGAATTACAACTCCGATGGGAATGCGATGGGACGCTTGCAAGAGCCGTTCTTCCATTGGAGCTAGCGTCTCTTTCTGTAGGAGCGTGAAAGTCGGAACGTAGTTTAAGTGAAAGTCAGGCATAGTTATGAATTATAAAAACATCTAAATACTAATAACTGTTCGATTCCGTTTTTGTTGACTGGTTTCATCAAGTGCCTTATTTGCCTTAGCGATTAATCATCGGTAGAAAATTTTTGAGAGGAAGTTAGGTTAGTAAGTTCCAAACTAATCGTAACAAATTCGCTGATTTGAGAATTTTCATGAGGAATCTGGGAATTTTTGTGGTGTTGGCGAATTTTTTGGTGACGTACATTACCTTGTCAGAGAAAATAGTCTACTTTCTCTCTAGTTGTGAGAGAGACTAAGAGCAACTGGCGTTTGATAAAAAAATGTATTTTTTAACCAGCGATCGCAAATAACAAGTCTTTCACTCTGAGGCTTGCGTTGCCTATGTCCTTATACTAGAGGAGAGAGGGTTCATCCGAGCGTTAATGACCGATAACCGATCTAAGGTTATGGCATAAGATCGTATTATGCAATTCATTTTTACTTTTAAGCTCCATCAAAATAACAAAATCAAGTTAAGTTTTGGCAATTTTCTCCTCATCAACTAAGCATTTTTTATCGATCGCGATTTATAATGACAGAATTTAATCCTCAGATTGCTAGTAATTCTCTTCCACCTCAAAATATAGAAGCTGAGGAAGCAATTTTAGGTGGGATTTTACTCGATCCAGAAGCACTCAGTCGGGTGATAGATTTACTCGTTAGCGATGCTTTTTATGTGAGAGCGCACCAAGAAATTTATAAAGCGATATTAAAACTCCACGCACAAGGAAAACCAACGGATTTAATGACCGTTATTAGTTGGTTGCAAGATTATCATTTATTAGAACAAGTCGGCGGAACGATCAAATTAACTCAGTTATTAGATCGCACGGTTTCTGCGGTTAATATCGATCGCTATGCGGCGTTGATAATGGATAAATATCTGCGCCGTCAATTAATTACAGCAGGACATGAAATTGTCGATCTAGGATTTGATACGGCGACTGAATTAGATGTTGTTTTAGATGATTCTGAAAAGAAAATTTTTCGCTTAACGCAAAAGCGTCCGCAGGAAGGTTTAATTCCTATTGGTAATACATTAGTTCAAACCTTTAACGATATTGAAAAACTCCATCAAAAAGTCGCACAACCTGGAATTCCTTGCGGTTTTTACGATTTAGATGCAATGACTAGCGGTTTTGGGCGATCGGATTTAATTATTATTGCTGGAAGGCCGTCAATGGGAAAAACCAGCTTTGCTTTGAATATCGCTCATAATATTGCTAAAGATAATCTTCCAGTGGCTATCTTTAGTTTAGAAATGTCGAAAGAACAACTATCAGTAAGATTGTTAGCAAGCGAAGCAGGAATAGAAAGTAATAAATTGCGTTCTGGACGAATTTCTCAGAAGGAATTAGAACCTTTAGGAGAAGCATTAGGATCGCTTTCTAGTTTGCCGATTTTTATCGATGATGCTGCTAACTTAACGGTAATGCAAATGCGATCGCAAGTTCGTCGCCTGCAAGCAGAACACAAAGGACAGTTAGGATTAGTTTTAATCGATTATTTGCAATTAATGGAGGGAGGCGGAAGCGATAATCGCGTCCAAGAATTATCGAGAATTACACGTTCTTTAAAAGGATTAGCACGGGAAATACAAGCACCCGTAATTGCATTATCTCAACTCAGTCGCGCCGTCGAATCTCGCAATAATAAACGTCCCATGATGTCAGATTTGAGAGAATCGGGAAGTATCGAGCAAGATGCAGATTTAATTATCATGTTATACCGCGATGAATACTATAACGCAGATAGTCCCGATCGCGGTATTGCAGAAGTTATTGTTACCAAACATAGAAATGGACCGACTGGAATGGTTAAGCTTTTATTCCAACCCGATTTAACTAAGTTTCTTAATTTGCAGAGGAAACAAACTTATTAAGTCAAAAGTCATTCGATTTTGGATTTTGGATGAAAGGATTTTGGATTGACCCCACGGATTAATCCGGGAGCTTGTACCATCAAGGAATGATTGGTCATTCGTAATTGCAGTTAGTGGAGGTCTTAAAATACGTTAATTACAAATTACGAATTATTGTAAGTACCCTCTCAAAAATCAAGTTAACTTAATCGTAGGGTGGGCATTGTCTGAGATAACCTATCAATAAGGATTAGAGTATTTTTGACAATACCCACCATTCTACGTTTATTTATAACCACCTACTTAGTCATTAAAAAAAACGCTGACGATTTCAATGGACAAAACGTTGTTTAATTTAAAACCAGAAAAGGATTCTAATCTTCATCAAAAATGGTTTCGATCGCTCCTTGCTATTTTACTAATCTTAGGCATCTTTTTCCATTTTTTTAATCTCGATCGCAAGTTATTTTGGCACGACGAAGCTTATACTTCTATGCGCGCGGCTGGTTATACGCGCAACGAACTCGATATCGGTTTATTTCAAAATACTATATTCCTAGCTAAAGAGTTACAAAACTATCAAAATATTAAGCTAGGAAGCACGTTTAAAGATACCATTCATTCCCTAGCACTCGAAGACCCGCAACATCCTCCTTTGTACTTTTTAATGGCTCGTTTTTGGATGAAACTTTTTAGCGGTTCGCGAATGGCATCGCGCAGTTTACCCGTACTAATTAGTTTAATATCGCTTCCTTTTATTTATTTTTTAGCAATCGAATTATTCCAATCAAAACTCGTTGCCATCTTAGCAACAATTTTGTTATCTCTTTCGCCATTTGATATTTTATTTGCTCAAACAGCGCGTCAATATAGCTTATTAACTTTAGCCGCGATCGCGAGTAGTTTTTTCTTATTACAATCTTTAAAAAATTCTAATTGGAAAAATTGGAGCCTGTATACGTTAAATTGTACGATAGGTTTTTACACCCATCCTTTTTTTGTTTTAACGCTAATCGGTCAGATAGCTTTTGTTTTAGGCTCTTGGTTATTTGATAAGTTAAACAAACAAAAAGTTTTATTTTTTGCAATTACAATTGTAGCTACTTTTATCCTCTATCTTCCTTGGACGATTGTCTTATTAACTAACTTCAAAAGAGCATTAGATACAACAGATTGGTCGCGATTTCATGTTAGCTTATTGTATTTAGTCAAATTATGGATTCTCAGTTTTACTTCGCTATTTATCGATTTTGATTTTGGGTTTGATAATGTCTTAACTTATGCACTGAGATTGCCCTTTTTAATATTTACAATTTCATCAATTTATGCTGTTTGTCGTCAAACTAAACGTTCGACTTGGTTATTTATTCTGACTTCGGTTATAGTTCCCTTTTTATTACTCGTACTACCAGATTTAATTTCAGGTGGCAAACGTTCTGCGGTAACTCGCTATCTCATTCCTTGTTTTCCTGGCATACAATTAGCAGTTGCTTACTTAACCGTTCAACTACTTTTAACTGGGAAACAATTATGGCGAGGAATATTTGCGATCGCGATTACACTGACTATTATTTCCTGTACGATGAATGGTTTATCCGATACTTCTTGGAGTAAAGATTTAAGCTATTCTAATGCGAAAGTTGCCAATGTTATTAATGCAAGAACGTCGCCATTAGTGATGAGCGATCGCGGCGATGATTGGACAAATCTCGGCGATTTACTGTCTTTGAGTTATCTATTAGATGAAGACGTGCGAGTTTTCTTGATTAATTATCCTCCCAATTTAGAAAAGATTCGAGAAGTGACAGAAAAAGAACGATCTGATGTCTTAATTTTTCGTCCTACTGGCGCATTATTTACTGGGTTAAAACAATCGGGCGATCGCTTAACTAATGTATTACAAGAAGGTAGATTGTGGCAATTAAATTAAAACGAATGGAAGGCTTTATAAAGTAAAAAAGCCACAATCGGACTAGAAATAAATAAAAAGAGTAAGACCAATATTGATGGGGTTTGTTCTTCTTTTTGTTCTGGCATGAGTATAAAGATTAAATGAGTTTCGTTTATTTTACAATGAAAAAAACAAGCGTTTATCCCAAATGACAGGATGGTCAAGGCTAGTAGTCAAGCTAGAAAATTGAGGATGAGCTTCGTTAATCAAAATATTGTTCTCAATGGGAGCGATAATTGAAGGAACGAATAAAATTGCCGATCTTTTCTCTCTTACCCAACGATCGCCAAAAGCTTTACTGATTTTTTGAGCCGGATGATTCCAACCGTTTAAGCTGTAGGGAGTGACGATTTCGTAGGTCGTCCCAATCGGAATGGTAATCTCAATCCATTGTTGGTTAGAAGGAATCGTTCCCGTGTTGGTATGGACGAGCTTTTCGAGCAATGCAGTTGAATAATGCTCGGAACAATAGATTAGTCGAGTACGAGCCGTATTCCAACGTCCGGGAAAAAGCATTGCACCCGTTCCATCAAAAATTGGATAAAGATTGTTAGCTGCGCCAATTCTGTAAGCATGAATAGTGCGATCCAGAACGGATGCACTCATGCGGCTGAGCCAAACAGAATTCGACCTAAAATCTCTTCGACTTGTCTGGCTCCTAATTCGGTTAAACAAGCCTCAAAAGGAGTGCGATCGTCTAGCATCGGATGGGGACGAGTCAAAAACTCCCTAGCCGATTCTGGCTTTTCCCAAACTTCTAGCGCCAAAGCATAAACTCTAGCGACACGTTCGAGTTTTTGGCTTTCTTCGACTGAGAGCAGTTGATTAGTAACTAGCTTGCGCGTTAGTGTCGTGCGCGGAATCAACTGATAGGATTTGTCTTTCTGATAGGGATAGATTTTCTCGACGACAAAAGAGACAAGCTCGCTTGGCAATCCTTTGACTATCGCTCGTTCTAAATCGCCACTGGTAGCAATTTCCGTTCCCAGTTTCTCTTGACCTCCCAAAACTTGAGCGATTTGGCTGGGTGCGACAAACATTATTTTCCTCTCATCAGTCCATTTGGATATTTTTATTTTACCATTTGGTTTTGAGAGTTCAGACTCAAGTTAAATAGTTTTAAAAAGTAGGTTGGTTTTTGTCAGTCAATTACTTGAATTTTAGCCTATTGTCCCAAATCTTTCCATGTAGGCTTGACTATTCTTGTTTAGGTTGGTCTAAGAAACAGCTAGCTAAGGACTAGCTCTTTTTTTCCGTTTGTCTTTATCAAACGACCCGAACAAAAATACAATTGGTCTGAATAAAACTATAAAAAGAAGCCAAAGCGATCGCCATTCACCAGGAGTATTGCGATTCTTCCATTGTCCGGGACGACAGAATAGAAATTCTACTAAACGCCGAGAGCGATCGGGAGTAAGCGAGTTAAATTTAACTCGAATACTAGAATTTTTGAGGTTAATATAAGTCAGTTTTCCTAATAGCGTTAAGTTCTCTTCTGGAATTTCTAATGCGATCGCGCCATCGAGATCGATGGGTTCATTTAATTGAATTTCTGCCCCAATTTCTGAAAGTTGTGTTATCGTTCCCCAAATTACACGTTCTCCACTGGTAATTTGTACTCTTTGTTGCATCGGCAACCATTCATAAATATCTGGTTTTGGGATATCTAATAAGCCTAATAAGGCAACGCTGATGATGATAATATTGTAATGACAACAATATCATAATTTTGCATTTGCAGTTATTCATTTCTTTAAGTCAAATCTTTATATCACACAAAGCTATTATACTCTTGTCATTTACATGTTTCCCCTCATTTACACACGTTTCAACTTTAAAGTTGTAATTCCTTGTATTACTTACTGATTGCCAAAGACTAACTTTCACGCTGGCAAGTACGGTCTTAGGCAGTGAAAATCATCATATTTCAAGGCTCACCAATTGACAAATGAAAAACTTGTACACAGTGCCATAATACAGTTACTAAATACAAAAACTCAGATGTAATGAACAAGTGGCACAAAGCCCGAACTCTGCGGAATCGCAAAACTGACGGATAGACAAATAAATCAAACAAACTTCTGTAAGCATACCGCGTTTACACTATACAACACATCACTGCCATATTCCGTGCTGTTTAATTTTCATATACCTGACTATTACCTTATTTATTAACTTACCTCATTACCTTACAGCTTGGTGGAATTAGTTTGACTCAGCAGAATGTACTTGCCATAAGTTTGTGCTCCGACTCGCTACGAGCGAACGTTTCAAAGACAGCCTTCAACATCTAATTGGAG
>JALOOL010000171.1 GCA_025454425.1 Hydrococcus sp. Prado102
TTGGACGGCAGTTGCTCCACTTGGGGAGACCCCAAGACCGCACTGCCTCCGTTTCCCGTCGAGTCGAAACTGCCGAACCCGAAGGGGATTTTGGATTTTCTTACTGACGAATTTCTTCCGGTCGATAATTTGTTATTCGTAATAATGACCGTTGGATGAAACTGTCTCTTTCACAATGCGATTTTTATAGCGTTTGGCCATTTCTTGTTCGGGATCGATTCCTTCAAAGGTAGGAGGAAGCCATACTCTAACTACCATCAGAACTCCCAATACCAACAAAAACGCACAAGTTGCTAAAACCTGAGTCCAATTCGTTTCCAATACGCCTCGTACAATGACTTCTCGAAGCACAGAAACGATAGAGACTTCTACCGCAACGCCAATAGAAACCCGTTGTTCTTGTAGGTAAATAATCAGCAGTCGAAATAATTCGACCAAAATCAACAAGAATAAAATATCGGCAGTTACCGCCTGAAATTCTAAGGGGGGCAATAAAGAGACGAACATCTCCTTAATTTCAAGCACCATGAAACTAAACAAACCGATACACAGACAAATGACAATTAAGTCTTGTACCAATTCGAGTGCGTAGACAATGCGAGGCAAACTTAACCAACTATATCGTTCCAGGGCTGGGTTTTTTGAATGTTCGCGCATATTAGGGATTGGGAAAATGGGGAATGGGTAAGGGACAAGGGAGACAAGGAAGCCAAGGGGGAATTTTGTACAGACGAGGCGTGGGTGCCGGAGTATTCCGGCACATTGAACGCCGTCGCGATATATCGCGTCTCTACGACTTTCGACTTCCAACTTTCGACTTTCGACTTTCGACTTCCAACTTTCGACTTTCGACTTTCGACTTTCGACTTTTAATAGTGGTTTCCTACCTTGCGGTGATGGACGGCAGTTAAAGAGTCGGGTTTGGCGACTCGTCCGGTTTTGACGGTGCTATAAATAATCCAGTGATCGCTGCATTCCATGCGACTGCTGACTTCGCATTCCATATACGCGAGGGCATCTGCCAGAATAGGAGTACCATCAGTTGCCGGATAAGTTTTGATACCAGCAAAACGATCGCCCTCAGATGGCATACGCTTGAGGAAATGTCTCATCAGTTTTTGATAATTTCCCTCTTCGAGGACGTTGAGAACGAAGCGATCGCCAACGTGTAACATAGACTCAATCGCCCGATCTTTTGCAATAGCAATCGCTACGCCTAAAGGTTCTAAACTCGCTTGCGTTACCCAAGACGCGATCGTAACGTTGATTAAATCGTCTTTTTTAGCGGTAATGGTATAGAGTCCGCTGCTAATCCGTCCCAATGCCCGTTCTAGGTCGTTATTAATCGATTTGATTTGTTTGATATTGCGATCGCGCGTCAGCCATTGTCCTAAATGAGTTCCTGCTTCGTCGCAAGCTTGTTCGATGGCAGGATTGGGCGCTTCTTTGATTACAATTGGCGGAAAAGCTTCGATCGCGCCAATTTCCTGAAACTTGTTTCTTAAAGGAAAAATCGGCTCGTCTTCGCCGCCGCCCGTCTCAAATAAGCCAACGGTTTGCTTGTTGTGTGCGGCTGCTAAAATTGTACTCAGGGCGGCATGGGCAACGTTTGACGATTGGGCAGGCATCCCAATGACTAACCCTTTCGCTTGGTTGACCAATTCTCTCACTTCATGAGGATCTGCCTCGTTAAGATCTACAAGTTCGACGGCTACCTCAGTTCTAGCAATACCATGAGCGATCGCTCTGGCAATTTGGTCGCTATGACCGTAATCTTGTGCGTAAAATAATGCCACTAAATTATCGGTTTTGGCAACTTCTTGACTCCAGGTTTGATAGCGACTTACCCAGTCGGGGATGTAATTTTGTAATAAAGGGCCGTGTCCGGTTGCGATCGTTCCTATTTCTAACTTTTCAATCCGCTTGAGGGCAGATAGTACCGATCGCGCATTCGGCCCCATCAAACAATCGTAGTAAGTTTTAAAGTCATCTTCAACTAAAGCTGGTTCTTCATCATAAGTATGGTCGTCGCAATAGTGCATCCCGAAGACATCGCAGGTGAAGAGAATCTGCGTTTTAATGTCGTAGGTAAAGATTGTGTCGGGCCAGTGTAAATTGGGAGCGGAAACGAATTCTAATTCGTGTCCGTTGCCTAAATCAATGCGATCGCCATTTTTGACAATCTGAGATTTAAAGGGTCGATGCACCATGTTTTCTAAAAACTGTATGGCAACTTTCGCCCCCACGACAGTTACTTGTGGCGCTAGTTCTAAAACTTCTTTAACTAAACCGCTATGGTCGGGTTCGGTATGACTGACAATTAGATAATCGAGAGTGGAGAGATCGATTAATCCCGTCAGCGCATCCATATATAACTGCCCGAATTTTCCATGAGTTGTATCGACCAGCGCTGTTTTTTCTGCTTGAATGAGAAATGAATTGTAAGTCGTCCCGTTACGCAGACCGAATTCGATGTCAAAGCGATCGCGATCCCAGTCGAGCGAACGAATGGCGATCGTTTGTGCGCCAATTTCGACGGTCTGCATTGTCAAGCGGCTTGACAAACGAGTACTTTGAGAACGAGCGGTCAGTGCAACCATAAATGCTGTCTCCAATAATTAACTTTAGCGATCGATTGTAAATCTACTTAATCTTTCTTTATCTTTGCTTAATACACTGACTTTGTAAAATGTCAATTCGTAAAGTTACTCATTAATGAAACTTATATTAGTTGAAGCAATAGTTTCTTTTAATTTATCTATATTGATTGGTGATTGGTGATTGGGGAAAAGGGTAAACGCTTCGCTTGGGAAAAGGGGAATGGGGAATGGGGAATGGGAGACTTTTTTGGATCTCGGTTGAACTTTGAACTTAGATCGCTGATAACTGATAACTGATAACTGAAAAGACTTGACAAACCTCATCATTGAATCACAATCTAAAGAGAATCAAAATTTGTAAAAAAATCGGTTAGATGCTGTCTTTGCTGTCTTCAGTCGTCATAGCTCAAGCTGCCGCCCCCGCTCCTTTAGTTGGGCAGCAATACCTCATACAACCCCAAGAAATTCGGACTTTACCAGGAGAACTTAACAAAGTCAAAGTCTTCAACAGTAACAGCCCAGAGGTCATCCAGACAGAAGGAATTTTGCTTTCTACCTTTCCAGGTTCGAGAATGCGATTTCCGAATGCTCACCTACAACAGACCTTAGAAGGACGCTTCGACCTCTTTACCCATCACATTGCCAGACCCCAGGCAAAAGGGCGGATGTTATATCAGGGAGTTATCGTCTATAATCCTGGCGATCGCCTAGTTAGATTGAGGGTTTTACAAGCCGCTACATATCTCACAAATCCCGACGCACCTTTTATCAACCTTCCTTCTATTCTCGAAGATCGTTGGGGACGATTTTTTTCTGGGCCGGGTTCGAGATTAATGGGAGAAATCTTGCGAGGCTATAACGATCCCCATTTTCCCACTCAGATCGTCATTCCTCCAGGTCAAAGTCGAATGCTGTTCGGCTTGCCTATTCCTAACAGCAGCGCGCGTTCTACTTTTATGCGCTTAGACAGCAGCGGGCCCGTTTATATGGCAAATTTAGCGATGTATGGGAAACCCGGTGCGTCTGGAAGGGCTACCAAAACGGCAAATGCTAGAAGTGTTCGCAACAGACAAACTGCGTTTCGAGAACCAACGCTAGAAGAATGGCAGCAAATGTTGTTGGGTGGAGGATTAGTTTATCCTAGAGATATTCCACCAACGCCCCTCGACGATCCAACTGTTGTAAAAACAATTTATGGTCGCGTTGCAGGGGTTTCGGTCGGTTCGGAATGGGTAGCAACCTTAGTAGATCCTGGTGCGTCTTATCTGAGCATTCCCCCACGAGGCAAAGCCTTTTCTTATCCTCTAAGTACCGTCAATCGAGGCACGCACGGAACCCAACAAATCCAAAGCGCGCCGATGCTAGTTCGCTATCCCGATACGGCTTTTCTGGCTCACGGAAATTACGCGGTTCACTATAACTTAACCTTACCGCTCGTCAACAAGACCGAGCAACCGCAAACTGTAACAGTATCGCTCCAAACGCCGATCAAACAAGATGAATATTCGGATCGCCTGTTCTTTAGAGAACCACCTCAAGGACAAGTATTCTTCCGAGGCCCAGTGCGAGTAGAATACAAAGACGATCGCGGACTAACAACCAGACGCTATTTTCATATCATCCAACGTCAGGGACAGCAAGGACAGCCAATAATTACCTTAAATCTGCAACCAGGCGAGGAGCGCGAAGTGAATATCGATTTGCTCTATCCTCCCGATGCTACACCGCCACAAGTTTTGACAGTGCGATCGATGGATGGCTATTATATTCCGCCGCGCAACGGTGCATTGCCCCGATAGCTTCGAGGTCAACTTTCTCCTACAATCAGAAAGGCGACTTTAACGATATAAAATTATTTATTAAGCGATGAAATATTTTCTGAGACTAATCGTTTTCTTATCGATCTTCATTTATTTATTCATTCCTTTACCCGCACGCTCTGCAAGTTCTTCATCGGTCACTGGCTCGTCAGCAAGTATTGTCAGCTATGAGGATAAGAATCTCAGCGGTCTGGATTTTTCGGGTAAAAACCTACAAACGGTTCAGTTTACCAATGTCGATTTGACTTCTGCCAATATGAGCAATTCAGATTTACGCGGGGCAGTTTTCAACGGTTCGGCATTGGAGGGAGCTAATTTGCACGGTGCAGATCTCACTAACGGTCTTGCTTATCTAACCAGTTTTAGAGGAGCCGATCTTTCCGATGCGGTTTTGGCAGAAGCTATTATGTTGCGCAGTATCTTTGATGGGGCGGAAATAACGGGGGCTGATTTTACGCTTGCTGTTTTAGATGGCGAACAAATTGTCAAACTCTGTTCCAAAGCGTCTGGCGTGAATTCTAAAACCGGAGTCGAGACGCGAAATTCCTTGGGATGCGATTAATCGATGGATAAGAAACGAGTTGGTGTTATTGGTGGCGGACAATTAGCTTGGATGATGGCTCAAGCTACTCAGAAGCTGGGGATAGATTTGGTCGTACAAACACCCCATTCAGACGACCCAGCCGTTAAAATTGCTGCCGAGACGATTTTAGCTCCCATCGATGATGCGATCGCAACTGCTCGTTTAGCCCGTCAGTGCGATGTCATTACTTTTGAGAATGAGTTTATCGATCTAGAAGCTTTGAAACCGCTAGCAGAAAACGGCGTTTGTTTTCGTCCCAGTTTAGATACGCTAGCGCCATTACTAGATAAATACCACCAACGCTGTTATTTAAAAGAAATTGGCTTGCCCGTCCCCAATTTCACGGCACTAGAAGACAGAAACAGCCAAATAGAAGAAATAAAAGATATAGAGAAGAGTTTCCCTTTCCCCCTACCCCTTATCCCCAGAGGGGGCCCCCACCTTCCCCCTTCCCCCAATCCCCAGGCGAAGCCTTTTCCCAATCCCCAATATCCCCTCGTCCTCAAAGCTCGCCGCCACGGTTACGACGGTCAAGGAACGTTTATTATTCGCGATCGCGATGTTCTAGAAGCCACTGGTAAGCGTCTGGAGGGCTTGCCATTAATGTTAGAGGAATTCGTGCCTTTCGAGCGCGAATTAGCAGTTATGGCGGCTCGTAGCGCGGCTGGAGAAGTAGTTATCTATCCAGTTGTAGAAACTTATCAAAAAGATCGAGTTTGTCGTTGGGTTATTGCACCAGCCGAAATCCCATCGGGGATCGAGTCAGAAGTTAAAAGAATTGCTCGTCATTTATTAGAGCAACTTCAAGTCGTTGGAATTTTTGGAATTGAGTTATTTCTAACAAAAGAAGGCAAAATATTGGTCAATGAAATTGCACCGCGAACTCATAATTCGGGGCACTATACTCTCGATGCTTGCGAAATTTCTCAGTTTGAAATGCAATTGAGAGCCGTCACGAATTTGTCATTGGGTTCGCCCGCTCTCAAGTGTTCTGGCGCAGTTATGGTTAATTTATTAGGTTACGAATATTCTCAAAGCGACTATCAACAAAAACGCGATCGCATTGCTGCCATTCCTGGCGCTTACCTTCATTGGTACGGAAAAACTGAATCTCGTCCCGGACGCAAATTAGGACACGTTACAGTTTTAGTGGAAGAAACGCGATCGGCTTTACCGCTGCCCCCAGGGCAATCGTCTCAACAATTACACCAGCAATTATTAGAAATTGCTCGAACAATAGAATCTTTTTGGTATACAGTCGCTACTAGCTGGTAACTGGTAACTGTTCCCAATCACCAGTCACCAATCCCCAATCTCCTATCTAACCTGCGATCGCAGTCGGACGATTAGCTCCCGAAGTCATCGGTTGACGAGTTTTTAAGTTGAAGCTGAATCCGTGGGGTAAAATATGCAACTTGACACCACACACTGCGATCGCTTCGTCTTTTAGTACTTCGTCGAGATTATTGTAAGTCGCTCCAGATTCATCGACGACTGTCACAGAACCGCTACCAATAATTTTGACTATATCGCCATCGACTACGATCGCGGTATCCTCGTCGATTCCGAATCCTAAAACGGCTGGTTGCTGAACCAAAGCGGCAATTAGTCGTCCGAGTCGTCCGCGTTGAGCAAAATGTTGGTCGATAACGATTCCTGGCAAGAAAGCCATTCCTACTCCCATCTCTACCGCATCCGCACGAGGGTTAGTCTCAGAGTCTCCCTCAATAATCATGATATCGGGCATCATCGCCGCTCCCGCACTCGTTCCGCCGACAACCATTCCCTCGGCATTGCGCTTGTGCAGCAACTCGTCGAGTTTAGTTCCTTTGATGTATTCAATAATGCGAGCCTGATCTCCCCCTGTAAAAAATGCCCCCGTTGCTTCTTCGATGATTTCCAGGTTTTCTGGACGGTCGGAATCTTCGCGACGGTCGGTATCGACCACGCGCACGCTTTCTACGCCCAATCGCTCGAAGATTCTAATATAGTCTTCTCCAACCTCACCAGGCAAGCTAGTTGCCGCAGTCATCACGGCAATTTTTGCTTTTGTTCCTCCGGCACAGCGAACAAATTCTCGCAAGACCGTACAGTCTCCTTGTCTGTCCTCTGCACCACCAATAATCACCAATTGTCCTCGATTGCTGTTTCCTTCCATAGAGCCTCTTAATCAGTTATCAGTTATCAGTTATCAGTTATCAGTCAAAAAACTGATAACCAACAGCCGATAAAAGTCTTTCTATCATCCCACACTCTTTAGGGCGCAAGCCTTGCGCCCCTACTTACCCTCTCTTTGCTCTAACTTACCAAACCAGAGCGTAAGGCCCGAACCGCTGCTTGAGTGCGATCGTCAACGCAGAGCTTGTTCAAGATATTACGAACGTGAGTTTTAACAGTTCCGACTGTGATATAGAGTTTTTCGGCAATATCCGAATTACTGCACCCTGCTACAATTAAATCTAAAATTTCCAATTCTCGCTCGGTTAATGGCGTATTTTCCAAAAGTTGCCGATATTCTGGTTCTACGGCATCAATGACTGCTGTATGGCGAGCTTGTTGAGTGGAGCTATCATCTGGAACGCTTTGTCTGACTTGTTGTAAGACTATATTGGCGATGGTCGGATCGATCCAGGGATTGCCTTCATAAGTCATTCTTAATGCGTCTGTCAGGCGATCCACGCTGACTTCTTTCATGCAATAAGAATCTGCCCCAGCCGCAAAAGCTGCCAGAACCGAATCTTGGGTTTTGTGCATGGTGAGCATCAAAATTTTAGTAGGTGGTTTTTCACCTTCTGGATATGCTTGCTTGTATCGTCTCACCACTTCAATTCCGTCGATATCTGGCAAGCCAATGTCAACAATAGCAATATCGGGCTTAGAATTTTCTAATAGTTTGAGTCCTTGTATTCCATTAGCTGCTTCCCCAATGACTTGAATGCCTTCTTTGCGTTGTAATGCCGCTACTAATCCGATACGAGTTAGATCGTGGTCTTCTATAACAATTAGACGCATTTGAGTCATTTTTTCACTCCGATTGGCGATCGCTTGTTTATTATCTGAAGGTGATGCGGAGTTAATGCCTACCATATTTGTTATCACCCTTTTTTATTAAGTAGTAGTTTATTTATCATAATCAATTAGGATAAGTCTAATTATATAGATAAGCTAACTCTTCTTCTGTCTTTCGACAGTTTGAGATATTTGCGATCGCAATTAGAAAGATCTCTATCTTTAGATAGAAGCAAAAAAGTTTTTTATATATCTATACAAAAATATTTGGATGGGAACGTTAACACAAATAAGACAAACAATTTATTTACGGAAATAAAAATTTTAAAATGTAGATTAAGACGGTAAAAAAAATCTATAGCAATTCTCGGAAAAAGTAAGATGCACCCTGGTCTTGGAAAGAGAAAAGGGAAAAAATTTGTACCTCGCTCGTTAAGTGAAGCGCTATATCTTCATATTAAGAAAACATTGTTGCAATTTTTATCGTTTGAAAGAGTTTTGTTAGGGTGAGGGTTTAACAGTTATCAGCGAGCAGTGACCAGTGAAATCCTCCGGTCATCGAGCGCTTTTAAAGAGGAGAATCTACCATCGCTAAGGACTTTTCAAACATTCTCTCAATATTGCTCGGCTTGCTATCGAGCGACTAAAACTCTATAGTTTCTGCACGTAAACAGGATTGGCTTTTTGGGGATTATTTCATGCTCGAATTTCTGCAAAACTTCTTTTCGTCCAACCAATTTATTCCCCACGGACATTGCTATCTGTGGAAACCAGAATTAGTATGGTTGCACATACTCGGCGATGCTTTAATCGCGATCGCGTATTACTCGATTCCGATTATGTTAGTTTACTTCGTCAGGCAACGTCGCGATGTTCCGTTTAAAGGAATTTTTTGGTTATTTAGCGCTTTTATTACTGCCTGTGGAACGACTCATGTAATGGAAGTTTGGACGCTGTGGCATCCCACTTATTGGCTGTCGGGAACGATTAAAGCAATAACGGCAATAGTGTCTTTATACACTGCCTCGGAATTGTTTACATTGATTCCTAAAGCGCTAACCTTGCCGAGTCCTGAAGCACTGGAAAAAGAAATCCAAGAGCGCCAGCGCATAGAAACCGAAATTCGTCAACTTAATATAGAGTTAGAGCAGCGAGTGAGCGATCGCACGGCACAATTAGAAGCCTCCAACCTAGAAACTCAAAATTATGCCGCCAAACTCGTCTTGGCGCTCGATATTGCCAAGTTGGGGACTTGGGATTGGGATGCGAAAACCAATCGAGTCAATCTAACCGTCGAAAGCAGAAGAATTCTTGACTACGACGAGACAGAAGAAGTAACCTACCAAAATTTGAAAGAACGAGTTCATCCCGACGATGTGGAGCGAACTGAAGCGTTAATTATCAACGCTTTGAGAGAGCGCAAAGACTATGAATCTGAGTATCGAGTAGTTGTGTCGGATGGTAGCGTGCGCTGGGTCAATTGTTTGGGACGCTACTATTATAATGGGGACGGTTGTTTAGAACGGGCTATTGGAGTACTCGCCGATATAACCGATCGCAAGTGTGCTGAAATTTCCTTACAAGAAAGCGAGCGTCGCTATGCCACCCTCGCTCAATTGTCTCCGGTTGGGATTTTTAGGAGCGATCGCGATAGTAATTGTATTTATGTTAATGACCGCTGGAGCGAAATTGCCGGACTTTCCTCCCAAGAAGCAATAGGAATGGGTTGGTCTAGTTCCATCCATAGCGACGATCGCGATCGCGTTATCGACGAATGGAAGCAAGCCGTTGAAAAAAATGTACCCTTCTCCTCAGAATATCGCTTCCAACGTCCCGACGGCACGATTAGCTGGGTTTTAGGACAAGCTTTACTCGCAATCGAACAAAACGGTCAAGTCATCAGCTACATTGGCACGATTACCGATATTACAGAACGCCGACTAGCCGAAGAAGCTTTGCGAGAAAGCGAAGAGAAGTTTCGTCAATTGGCAGAAAATATTACTGAGGCGGTCTTTTGGATTTCCGAACCGAGTCAGTCTCGTCTCGTCTATGTCAGTCCCGCTTATGAAGCTATCTGGGGGCACTCTTGCGAAAGCTTGTATAACGATTGGTTCGGATGGCTACAGACAATTCATCCTCAAGATAGAAGACGCATTCAAACAGCCGTTTTCGAGCAGAGGCACTCTGGAGTCTATAACGAAGAGTATCGCATCCTTCGTCCCGATGGAGAAGTGCGATGGATACGCGATCGCGGTTTTCCCATCAAAAACGAATCCGGCAAACCCTATCGAATGGTTGGAATTGCCGAGGATATTACCGATCGCAAACGGGCAGTAGAAGCGCTCAAAGAAAGCGAAGAACAGCGACGACTTTCACTCGATCTAACCCATATCGGTAGTTGGGACTGGAATCCCAAAACCCAACAAGCAATCTGGAACGATAACCATTTCAGGTTGCTGGGGCTAGTTCCTGGCGAAATAGAAGCAAGCGGTCGGGCGTGGCGCGATCGCGTTCATCCAGAAGATATCAAAACCGTCATGCGATCGCTATTTAAGGCACTCAAAAATCGTACCGACTACGAAGCCGAATATCGAGTCGTTTTACCAAATGGGAAGACACGCTGGCTAATGGATAAAGGAAGAGGAATTTACGACGAAAAAGGAGAAGCAATCAGAATGCTGGGAGTAATTATAGATATCACGGATCGCCAAAAAGCAGAAGCCGCCTTGCGAGAAAGCGAAGATCGTTTTCGGCGATCGCTTTTCGACGCGCCAATGCCTGTAATTCTCCACGCCGAAGATGGAGAAATTATCTTAATTAACCGCATTTGGACGGAAATTACAGGTTACGAAAAACAGGACATTCCTACCATCGCCGACTGGACACAGAAAGCTTATGGCGATCGCCAAGAGGCGGTTAAGTCGATTATCGATCGCCTTTATGAATTAGATAGATCGGTTCGAGAAGGAGAATTTATCATCAAAACTCGCAACGGAGCGACTCGTACTTGGGATTTTTCTTCTGCACCTTTGGGCAAACTGCCCGATGGTAGACGCTTAGTAATTAGTACGGCGCTTGACGTAACCGGACGCAAACAAATAGAAGAAGCCCTGCGAGAAAGCGAAGAACAATATCGCATGACCTTCGATTTAGTCGCGCTGGGCGTTTGTAATGTGGCGCTCGACGGTCGCTGGATGCGATTTAACCAAGAAATTTGCGAGATCGTGGGTTATACTCGTGAAGAGTTATTGGCAAAGAATTATCAAGAAATTACCCATCCCGACGACCTCGAAACCGATCGCAATTATGTTCGTCAGATGGTAGCCGGGGAGATTCCTAACTTTTCGATGGAAAAACGATACATCCGTAAAGATGGTTCTTCTATTTGGGTCAATATTACCGTCTCCCTAGCTCGCGAAGTTGAAGGGGAACCCAAATATATGATAGGTATCGTTGAAGATATTAGCGAGCGCAAGCAAGCCGAACTCCAACTTCAGGAACAAGCGCAAGAACTGATGCAGTTAAACGATATGCTAGCGCAGACCACGGCGATTGTCTCCCAACGCAATCAAGAGTTGGATCGTTTCGTGTATGTGGTTTCTCACGATCTTAAAGCTCCCTTAAGGGCGATCGCCAATCTTTCTCAATGGATCGAAGAAGATCTCGAAGGGCAACTTCCCGAAGAAAACCAACACCAAATGCAGCTTTTGCGCAGTCGAGTCTATCGCATGGAAGACCTCATCAACGGACTTCTAGAATATTCAAGAGTTGGAAGAACTCAAGTCAAAGAAGAAACGGTAAATGTTGGCGAATTGCTTGCCGAAATCCTCGATTCGCTTGCGCCGCCAGAGACTTTTACGATCGAAATACAGCCCGCAATGCCGACAATAATTGCAAAACGCTTGTTACTAACTCAGGTATTTTCTAATCTCATCAGTAACGCTATCAAACATCACCCTCGCCCAGATGGAAAGGTAATTATTTCAGCTAGAAAAAAAGGAAACGATTACGAATTCTCTGTTAGCGATGATGGCGAGGGAATAGCTTCTGAAAATCACGAAAAAGTTTTTGGAATTTTTCAAACGCTCAAAGCGCGAGACGTACAAGAAAGCACGGGAATTGGATTATCGATTGTCAAATAGATTATTGAAACAGAAGGAGGTAGTATTACTTTAGAGTCAGAATTAGGTAAAGGAGCAACT
>JALOOL010000172.1 GCA_025454425.1 Hydrococcus sp. Prado102
ATCTTTAAATAATTCAAAAAGGTTTGAAAGAGTATCTGTAGAAGCAAGTAGCTCGCTACCATTATCATCTTGAAAGACTAAACCTTGTTTTCCTGTTCCATGTCCACAAAAATGTACAATTTGAGGCTCGTACTTAAGCATTATTTCATGCAGATCCTCTGGGCGTACAGCTAAAGCAGCTTTTACTATTTGGATTTGACTCGGACGATCTGGTTTCCAAGAGCTTTCTATTATGTTTTCCAAATTTTTGATCTCTATATTAAGGTTAAGATCTTTTCTAGGATTAGATTCTAGGATTACCACTTTTTTCATATATGTATCTTTTTTGTTTAAGTTTGTAAATATATACTTCTAGAGCTTTAAAATTTATCTGCTTATTTATAACATCCAACTAACAAAAATGTAGCCCAAAAAAGAGTTTCGACTTCATTGAATTTTTGGTGATTTCTTTTTACTGCTGCTAAAAATACGATCGCCTGACGTTTTTGTTCTGTCTGTAGTGAATTTCTTCGATATTGGCGATCGCGCAGGCATCACTTACGGGTGTACTTAGGTCATGAATATTATCGTTGTCGTTGCGATCGATACCAATAATGACGGCTAAGTTGCGATCGAAGTTTGTTTTGTCGTATTCCCACGCCATTGCTCTACCTCTACTGAATCTATTTTTTTCATCGACATCGGTGAGGCTTATACCAGTTTTTGGGTCATACTGTAGCGAATAGTTTTCATCTCTATTCTCTTCAAATCTTCTTCTTCGAGTGTTTCAATACTTCCACTTCTTGCACTAGCAGATGCTGGAAATAGAAAGAAAGGTAGTCTTTTAGGCGATGAAAAAAGACGCAATTCGCAAGTTCCTACACTTCCTGTTTGGACAAAAGGATACGTCAAATGTGTCTCCCCTGGGGGTAAACCGTTAAATAGAATTTCTTCATCTCTCCACAGTATTACTGTTTCAAAACAACCATTTGAATCTATTTCAATCATATAAATATGCATAGGAAATTCTGTGGGATTATTCATGCTCAATCGAAAAACCTTTTTATGTTCAATTAGATATCCATTACTATCACCAAGTTTTATTTCCTTAGCTGCTTCTAGTTCGTCAGGTGTTTCTTTTGCGTCCCTCACAAGGACAGTTACTTCAAGAGCAAAGCTTGTTTCTGGAATTGCTAGCACATCTGTCCAGCAGTAAAGCTTTCCTCTGATATCCCAAAGGTCGCTTTGAGAAAGCGGAATCAAACGTTCACTCGGATTTAGAGCTAAAAGTGTGTCTACGATCTCAATAACTCTTTCAAAATTGTTTTCAGAGAATCTCAGCCTGTATTCCAAATAAAGTGTTTCAGGGCTAAAGGGTTTGAGTTCAATAAGTTGCCCTACAAGTTCCTTAAAGATTGAGAACTCTCCAGCCTGAAGAACCGAAAAAGCACGAGCTTTTAGTGCATCAAAGCTTTGATTGCATAAAGAAATAATCATCTCTCCGCGATCGTCCCAATGAAAAGCGCCAAAATCAGGTGTTTGTTTTGACTCAGAAGCTTGTCCTACTTTTTGTTGAATAAACAAACCTAGTTCTGATGAACTAATCAATCCATTTCCATCTAGATCGGCTTCACCCCAATTAAATCCATTAATTAATGTTCCAGTGAACAAAGAATGTCCGGGAATTGGACCACCATCAAGGGCGGGTTGTTCTCGTAAAGCTGAGGTAATGACTCGACGGCTAACTTTATTACTTAGGTCTTTTGTGTAAGTTACTGCATCTCGGTATTGCTTGACTTCCCCTAATGCAAACCCGCTATGACAAGAATCGAGAATCACAAGAATGTGCTTTGCAGGTAGTTTAGCAACAGATTTTAAAAACGGGTCTATTTCAATGTATTCACTATATTTGTTAGAACCAGAGGCTTCTACTGGAATGAGATAGCCTGTTTCTATCGTTTGACTACCTAATCGATCGACACGAGTATGCCCATGACCTGCAAAAAATAGAATTAAGCTATCATCTTCTTGTAAGATTTCTCGTAGTTGTTCTTCTACTAAGCTATTAATAGCAATTTTGGTTGCTCGTTCATTTATTAAAGGTTCTATAGGTGCAGTAAACCCTAATTTATCGATGAGTGCTTGTTGGAAACCAACAGCATCTTGTACGGCATTTTTTAACGTCTGCCAGTATTTATATTTATTAATACCGAGCGCCACCACCAATAAACGCCCTTTTTTATAGGGTTCTGATTCTTCATCTTCTTCGTACATCGCTTTCCGATATTGTGTATTTTTAACCCCGCTCATGGCTTAGTCTCCCTATAAAAATTCTGAAGCTACTTGAAGGCAAGATAGCCCCTAACATTAACTATCTCTCTTGACCGTCAGCAAAATCGATTGAGTTAACCATTCCGCATTGGGATCGGGATCGTAGTAAGCTCGTTTTAATGGCGGTGGATTATCTACATCGGCACCTATTGTTGATAAAAGCCTGCTTAAAGGACTAGGGTTTTCCTCAGCTTTAAGCCCAGCATTGAGGCTACTTCGCATTGTTCGGTATTCTGAATCTGCTTCCTTATCAAGAGAAGGTAATAGTAACCATTGAAAATTAGCAATACCACGAGTGACAAATAATTTCAAAGTTTCCTTAGCTTGGTGGTAATTTACCCCATCGGGTATTTGAAACCGAAGGCGCGTTAACGTCTCTTCCTGCGGTTGCAGCGAATAGAAAGCTCCTTTATCCCCTTGAATTGGAATTTGAGACACTTCCCATGTTGGCTCAAAATCGAGGATAGCGACGTTAAGAGGTTGGGAGGAAACATTCTTAAGTCTGACATAAACGCGATCGCCCGATTTTAAAGAAATGTTATTCTTATCGGGCAAAGGCTGTTTCGTTTCTGCATCGAGTAATTCATACTCGATCGCTTTTTTTAATTCAGAAGCAGAATTATCTAAAATTTGTGCAGTTTGATATTTCGCTAAATGTACTAAACGTTTAACTACTTGAGTAGGAGACTCAGCATCATCACTACTTAAAGCAGGAGTTAAGTTTTTGATAGGAGTACCGCTAGAAATTTCATACTCTCCCTTTCTTCCAACAGCAACTTGATAATGTCCCTCCTCATCACCTTTAACTTCCATCAACCAACCACTACCCTGCATCGCCTGACGTACTTTTTCTAAAGCTACTGCTTGTTTGTCAGCTAATTCCTGTGGTAATTGTTCTTCCTTATCTCCCACTTCTTTAAGATGCAAACGAACCCGATGTTTAAAATCGACTGGTGCAGATTCCATCACAGCAGGTAATCCTGGCTCAATCTTCTCAACGATCGCTAAAACGCCGCTTTCTTCAGCCGAGAGGATTTTAGCAGTAGAGGTAGATGCTTGTAACTCTGTAATCTCAACTACGGCAATGCGTTTTTGCCGATCGGTAAAATCGCTCCCCACAGAATAAAGTGCAAATCGCGTTCCCCTGTTTACTCCCTGCGCCAATCCACCATCTAATACTACTTGCCCAGGCTTAACATTAATGACTGTTAGGCTATATTGTACTGGCTTGATTTCACTACCGAACACCAGACGATCGCCTTCTCCTAACAGCATAGGTAACTGATTGGGGAATTTGCTTTGGATCTGTCCTTTCACGCGATCGTACAAAGCTTGATAGGTTAATCCTGATGGTATGGCGTTAAGAGTATCTAACATCCAGTAAGTTAATGCACCATTGCGATCTTTCCCATCAAAAGCCGATTCATAGGCAAATTCAGACGAACGGCAAGCACCCAAGAAGACATACTCTCTATGGTTTGGCAACCAACTCTCTTTTTTGCTATTTTGCGTTACAGTTTGCCAATTCTTCACCAACTCATCTCGATCGGCTACAGCACTATCTTTAGGTCTGTCTTTTGTATCTGGTTTCCCATCCCGCGACCCCCTAATCTCACCATCGTTTCGCGTTGCGCCCCCTGAATGACAACTATCAAAGATAACGGTAACAACTAATCCTGGGTCGGTCATCCGTTTGAGCAGAGTAGCTATTTCCACATCCCGTAGATAGTAGCCATCACCACTCACATCCATCGGTACTAAGCCTTCATCAAACTGTCCTTCTCCTTTCAACTCTGGAAAAATCGTTTTTACTCGTCCCCCATGCCCTGAATAATGTATGTACACTAAATCCTGGGTCTGGGCAGTTTCCGTAATCTGCTGAAAAGCATCAATGATATTTTGATAAGTTGGGAATTTCTCCTGACGTTCCGCTCGCACATCTGCTAAGGAATTAGTATTTGGTAAGGGAGAAGTGAGTCTAGTTATTATGGGTTTAGTGGAGCTTTGTAGCGATCTTTTTAAATAATCTGCTACCTTATCGATATCTCGCACGCATCCTTGCAGACTTTTATAGTAAGGATTGGGCTGATAATAATCAATGCCGATTAATAAAGCATAGAAATTAGACATAATCTTACTCTCCTAAATCTGTAACTTCAAAAAGATTGTGGACGGGGTTAAAGGTATCTTCATCAGTATTATCGGTTTGTACTTTCACCCGATACAGTCCCGCCTCTAAGTTATCCATTGCCATTACCCAAGTACCGTTTTCCAGAGTAAAATTACAAGCGATCGCGGGGCGATCGTGGGACACACAGGCAATCTCAGCCGTCACAGCATTAAAGGAAGCACCTCCTGAAACTTTTGCCCGCATGGTAATCGGTTCATTCACCAGATATAAATCGTCAAGGGATAAGCCAATTCCCTGTAGTCCTCGTATTCCTCTTGGGGCAACTCCATTGACAGCACCACGCACATCTTCTTGAGAAGCACTTTGAGCTACTTGAATGCGTTTGAGTAAGTTGAGTAAAGTATTTGGCTGCTTTTGTAATGCTCCGTGACTCTCTGCAATGAAATCGACCATTAAGATCGTTTCCATATCGTCCATTTGAACTGGGGTAGCCGAAACTTGAGGAACTGTACTATCTCCATCTGCAAGATGAGGGCGATCGCTCAACCAAGTGGGTAAAACTTCACTGACAGTAATAACTCCATCTGCCAATTCAGCCGATTGCATGGTTGGTTGTACCACTCCAACAATCGGGCAAGTAACAAAACTGTTTCGATAAACTGAATTTTTCTGGTTAACGTCAGCAGCATCGTCGATTTCGTTATGGAATTTTAGAGCATCCATTGCTTTGGTGCGATCGATTTTGGGAAGCTGCACGGGAGATTCAGCAACGCGATAAAAATCATTATCAATTTTTAAAGCTCTATATCTGGGAAGCAACTGATAGATAGAGGTAAGCGTAGGAATGACTTCATTGAGTTTTAAAAGCTCCCCTAAATCGAGCCGACCTTTTTTGAGTCCATTGGCAAGAATATTAATAGCCATTACCGAACCACGATAGGGTGTGCCAAAAGTAAATAATGCCTTACAATCCTGCCATCCTCCTAATACTTCTAAGTAATAGCGAGAAATTAAACCACCCATACTGTGTGCTAAAAGAATTACCTTGGCATCCTTATTCTCGCGATCGCGCCAAGTTTTTAACCTTTTATCTAATAACCTTTTGAGTATCCTTGCATTAGCACGATTATCCCGTCGCCAATCGTAGGGAAAATGATAAAAATTAGCGGCTTCATCTTCTGGATCTTCGTAAATATTGCCTTCAATTACATCAAAATTGTTAGTAATTAACTCAGAAGTTTTGTTATAGCCATCAACAAGTTTGCCAAATCCTCCAAATCCAGGGATAAGATAAGTATCTGCAATCAAACGAGTTGGTTTAATTCCATCTCCAAGATCTCCACCATTGGGATCGTCTCCCTCTAGCTTCAAGTCTTTGACTTTATTACCCAAACTGCTTACAATTTGCCAAATGGTTTGACGAGAAGCATTCCAAAGATCTGTACCGTCTTTTTGCAAAACGCTACCCATAATGCCGGGAAGAATTACTACGATATCTTTCATTTTTGTTTTGTCAGTCATTTTAAGTCTCCGAGCAAGCTATATTGTTTTGCATTGACTTGAGGATAAATAGGATTTCTTTGCTGCCAATCTCTGAGGGTAGGATTTTGGGAGGAAAGACGTTGAATAAAATTTTCAAATTTTTGACGTTCGGGCGAATTCATGACTCCTAATCCAAAATCAAGAGACGATAAAACCGCTTGACGGATAGAAGGAATTTCGCGATCGAGAATAGAAACTAGAAAACTTGGATTTTGACTAGCCCATTGTGCAATGACTCCAGCATAAACTTCTGCCGAAACTCCATCTACATAGGGAGACATTTTGACTAAGGTTTCCGCCGCTTTTTTGTCCCCCTGTTGTGTTTTTTTCCCCAATCGGCTTATGGTAGGCAATCCTAAATTCATTAACAGATCGCGACCTGCATCGCACGAAATTCGAGAGACTTGGTTTCCTGCCAACCAACCCGAAAGCGGAGATTTTATTTTCAACCATCCCTGACGGCGTTGAATAATTTCTACCGAACTACCACTGGGTAAAGTAGCTAAAAGATTACCTGTTTGAACTTGAGGAGAAGAACGAACATTGACATAGCCATCTTGTGTGGTAACGAAAAATTTCTGACAAGTATGGGATGGAGTAGCAGGATTGCCAGAAATAGCTAAGGCAAGGAAAAAAGAGAAGACAACATCAGACATCACGCTTGATTTTTTATCTGGATTATTTATTCGGATCTGGACAAGTCCCTAAACCCCAATCAACATAAAAGTCTCTCGGATCTGTATCGCGAAGCCAATTAACAAAGCGTTGATAATCGGCAATAGTATACAATCCGACGCAACCAGCAGTTCCTGGAGAACCTTTGCGTCGAGTCCAGTCGATATGAATTTCGATCGCGCTTCGCCTTGTCGAATTTGGAGCGATATAAGTTAGGGGAGTAGAGACGGGGCCAACTCCAGGCGTAGGGAATTCTCCAAAATACTTATCTTTTCCCGTTGCCCATTTAATATTTTCAATACGCCATTGTCCTTCGGGCAGAGGCTGGAATGATTTTGGCACGCTGTTAGTACCAGTTTTAAATACCTGCCGACCAGGGGCACCAGAACACACATTCAGAAAATCTTTCAGTTTTCCATCTTTGTAGTATTCCATTCTGAGTACGAAACAGCCAAACTCATCTTTTTTCTTGGTATTGGTCAATTTCAGATAATTTTTCCCAGGAATTTCAGGCGAAGTGCTGACAGGAAGAGGTGGCGCATCTTGTCCCCAAAGTTTTCCCCAAGTTATCTTGCCTACTTTACCGTCGGCTTCGCTTTCTCCAAACTCTTTGGCTTGAAAAGCTTTAACGGCTCGATCTGTATTGGTTCCGAAGTTCCCATCAATTTCTCCTTGATAATATCCCAAAGCTTTTAGGCGCATCTGTAGGTTTTCGATATCTTGCTTGAGACTGGCGGGAGTGTCGTCTTCCACGCCCATGCCCATGATTAGGAGAGGATGATTCAAGGCAGGAGGATTTTCAACCTTCGCGATCGTGGCAGATTGTCTCTTTTGAATAAGAATTCGCTCTCCAGTGGGAACTACCTTGTTAGGAGGAGCAAGATGAAAATTTTGGGCATTGGGATATTGGTTGAGGACAGTAATCAAATCTTCTTTGTCAGGGCTATCAAGGATTAAGATTTCCACGACATCCGAACCGTTATAAGCCACGATAATAGTTTTATCGCTAGCAGCTTCTCGATAACTCTCCAACCAAGTAACTTGATTTTGTGGGGATTTTTCTGCTTTCTCTAAAAAAGTTCCTTCTCCACCAGTTTTTTCAAATAAGGCTTTTTCATATCTGCGTCGATTGGTCAATCCATCAATGACTTTTTTGACTCCATTGACAGTACCTTTATTCCAGACCAAAAATTGCTCTGCTGCTCCAGTGAAATCTCCGGCGTTTAGATTCTTAAGTAAGGTACTCCCTTGAAAGGCTCCTGCGCCTACGTTATAGCAAAAACAAACCAACGCATCAAACTGGTTTTGATTGAGGCTTGCCGTAACTGTTCGATTAACCACTTCGGCAAATTCATCGCATTCTAACTTCATCAAATCTTCAGCTTCTTGCTCGGAAATGATGTCTCCCATTTGGACTTTTTGCTTGTTGGGATAGCGAATCGTTCCATAACCGATGGTAGGAATCCCGACAGGATCTAAATAAGCGTTAGCTCGGAATCCTTCCCATTTTTTGATGATGTCGAGACAATTTTGCGAAATATTCATTTAAAAATCCTCCTGTTTTTGAGAATGCTTCTGAAGAGGCATACTCAGGGTTCTAAAAATTCATAAATTTACATAAAGAAAAAGTAAAAAACTCGATTAGTTAAGGCTGTTTTATTGTATTCTTGCTTTAAATAAACTGGTTGAAAAATTAAGATAAATTACAAATAAGCTGGAAGCATGCCAAATAAATGGGAAGAGAGTAGAAGCGACTTCGCTCGCAACCTCGCAGTTGTTATTGGTATCGATTGCTACAAGAGCGACAATATTCATGACTTGAGTACCCCAGTTAGCGATGCGATCGCACTTGCCGATTTACTAGAAAAAAAGTATGGTTATAAACCTGAAAATGTGTGTCGCCTGATTAACGAGCAAGCCATCCTAACGAGGCTTCAAAGCCTACTTAATGCCACTCTTCCCAATCAACTCAAGCCTACGAAAAGCGATCGCCTAATTTTATATTTTGCTGGTCATGGATTGCCCAAAAATAGCGATAAAGGACCAAGCGGCTATCTAGCTCCTCAAGATGCTGAGCTAGGTCAAGAAAAATCTTTTTTGCCCATGAGCGAAGTCTATGATGCTCTGGAGAAACTTCAGTGTCACCATTTGCTCGTAATTCTAGATTGCTGCTTTGCAGGCACATTTCGCTGGGCTAGCAGTCGCAAACTGATTGCCATACTAGAAACCATACATCGCGAACATTACGATCGCTTTATTCGCTATCCCGCTTGGCAAGTGATTACGTCCTCCGCCCACGACCAAGAGGCGTTAGATTTTGTCAAGTTGAGTGAAGATCGACGGGGAAATCCTATTCAAGTGAATAATGAAAAGCATTCTCCCTTTGCTTTAGCACTGCTAGAAGCTTTACAAGATGACGAACCAGATCGAGGAGGTAGGCAATATCAAAACGCAGATTACACTAGAGATGGAGTGATTACGGCTCACGAACTGTTTTTGTATCTGAGCGATCGCGTCAGTAAGTTATCTAAAGATCGTCAGGTGCCTGGATTATACCCTCTTCAACGCGAGTACGACAAAGGCGAGTTTATTTTTGTCCAACCTGGATTCGATCCAAAGCAACTTTCACACGCCCCTGAGTTGAATGAAGAAAACAACCCCTATCGAGGGTTGAAACCCTTTGAAGAACGACACGCTAATTTATTTTTTGGCAGACAGAAACTGGTTGAGGAGTTAAACGATCGCCTTACTAAGTCTAGCTGTCCGCTAACCGTTGTTTTAGGAACATCTGGTTCTGGGAAGTCCAGTTTAGTTAAAGCTGGATTGCTACCTTATCTGCGGCAAAAGCAAGAAAAAGAGAAGTTAGCACAACGTTGGTATCTTCTCAATCCCATGCGCCCCGGCAAATCTCCCTTGACGGAGTTAGCCAGAGTGCTGCTACCGCTCGACAACAGTAATTTGATTGCTAAACTGGCTCAAGTTAGCTTTTTGGATAAAACATTTGCAAAAATTTTCGATCCTAAATCCAAGCAAGAATCAAAAGCTTTCAGTCAGAAGTTAACTTCATCTGGCGATCGATCCCTCGATGAAACTAGACTAGCAGAACGTTGGTATAAAGCAACTCTTGAAGCTAAATTGTTGCTAGTAATAGACTATTGCGAACAGTTGAAAAGCTTTTGCCATCAGCCCCAAGAGGAAGCACAACTCACTAGTTTTTATGAAGAGATTAAAAATAGTCTCGACGCACTTATCCAAACTCTTCAGCAAAAGCCTCAGTCTTTCAATGATTTGATGACAACATGGAGTCAAGCAAATCCGAATACTAAGCTACTGCTTGTCATCGACCAATTTGAAGAACTCATTACCATGAGCCAAGACGATCTCGCTAATGAGAAACAGAGCGATTTTCAAGGACAGGACGAACAAAAAGAGTGGCAACGGTTCTTATCTCTTTTGAGGATTGCTTTAGCAAAATATCGTCGCCATCTGCGCGTTATCGTGACGTTACGGTCTGATTTTGAGCCTCGGTTCCTCAATTCAGCCCTGAAGGTTTATTGGAAAAATGCTAGGTTTCCGGTACGGGCAATGAATTCAGATGAGTTGCGAGATGCGATCGAAGGGCCTGCATTGAAGCAAGCATTATGTTTTGAGCCACCAGAGTTGGTAGGAAAGTTGATTGATGAAGTGGGGCAGATGCCGGGAGCATTGCCATTGCTTTCATTTACTTTGAGCGAACTGTATATCAAGCTGTATCAGCGGTGGACAAAGGATCGAAGTACAGATCGCGCCTTGCGAATCAAAGATTATGAGGAACTCGGCGGAGTGGCAGGAGCATTGACTCGTCGAGCAACAGAAGAGTATGACAATTTTATCAAAGATTTTGGTGAAGAATCGGGTAAAGCATACCAAGCTACGATGAAACGGGTAATGCTGCGAATGGTAGCAATTGAAGGGGGAGGAGTGGCTCGGCGACGGGTGCCGGAAGCTGAATTAGTATATCCAGATGCGGAAGAGAACAAGCGTGTAGCGCAGGTGAGCGATCGTTTAGTCAAAGCTCGTTTACTAGTGAAAGGTCAAGAAACAGGAGAGACTTATATAGAGCCAGCCCATGATTTTCTAGTACGAGGGTGGGATAAGTTGCAGGAGTGGGTTAAGGAAGAGCAAGTAAACTTAGCCTTGCGACAACGTTTAACACCTCAAGCAAGTGATTGGTACAAGGCAACTATTGCAAATAGCGAGAAAGACGAGCAAGCTGTTGGCTTACTGTGGAACAACGATCCGCGTCTAGATCAGTTGAAGGAAATATGCGAGTCAGCAATTGATAATTGGTTAAATAAATGGGAGACAGAATTTGTTCAAAGCAGTCTTGCTCGAAAACAGACTATCGAAAAAGATTTGAGAGAGCAGCTAAAGCAGGAGAAGAAGCTAAGAATAACAGCAGAATTGCGAGAACAAGCAGCTAGGGTTGAGAACTTATTATCTGTCAACCCCAAAGAAGCTTTAGAACTTGCAGTTCAGGCAGTAGATCAAAATTTACAAAATCAAAAAGAGGGCTTACTAGATCGGTTATTAACGCCAGTGCAATTTAGCTTAAATAAAGCTATGGAAGTGGCAAGACTGCCAAACATCTTTATTGGGCATGAAAGTGAAGTTACATCGGTTGCTTTCAGTCCCAACAATAGACTTATTGCAAGTGCTAGTTATGACGGAACGATCCGATTGTGGGATTTAACAGGAAATCCTGCCTGTCATCCTTTCAAAGGAGAGCCTAGTTCAGGAATTAATTCAATTAGCTTTAGTCCAGATGGTCAGTTGATTATCGGTGGTTGTAAGGATGGCTCAATACGATTATGGAACCTAGAAGGTGAACCAATTTCCTTTCCTTGTGCAGGACATCAGGGGTTTTCAGTTAACTCGGTTGTCTTTAGTCCTGACGGTAAACTAATTGCTAGTGGTAGTGACGATCAAACAATATGCCTTTGGAACTTAAAAGGCGAATCTATAGGAGACCCGTTTATAGGTCATAAAGAAATAGTTACCTCAATTACTTTTAGTCCGGATAGTAAACAAATTGTTAGTGGCAGTAAGGATGGAACAGTTCGTCTTTGGAATTTAAATGGTAGTCCTGTTGGTCAACCCTTTGAGCAGGGTGATTGGGTTAGTTCAGTTTAGTCAATACTTTCATAGATACGGTAGTCAGGTTAACTCAATTACCTTTAGCTCTGATGGAAAGTGGATCGTCAGCGGCTATAAAAATGGAAGAGTTTGCTTGTGGGATATGCAGAATAGCACTTTGGCTCCTCCCTTGAAAAAAGCTAGTTTTGTCTCACCAGCTTTTAGCCCTGACAGTAAGGGACTTGCGTAAAAATAAAATACCAATTAGGAGGGAAAAACCGTCACATCCCATTTGGGCAAAGTTTCAGAACGCTCCCAGAAAGGGAGGAGTT
>JALOOL010000173.1 GCA_025454425.1 Hydrococcus sp. Prado102
AATCGAATAGGATAAACATTCTGAGCTAATTCGCGATTATTTCTCGCGAATATACAAAGCGGCTTACACTGTCGAATTACAAAAATGGGATACTCCCCATTCCCATTAGTATCGATCGCAAAAAATTGAACGGGATCTTGCGCGAATGTATAGTAACGCCCGTTCATATTAAATCCCGAATAGCGAATTTCATCTTCGCCATTATTAGTCCGAATATCGTGATTTCCTAGAACTGCATAAAAGCGAACATCCCGATCTAACAAAGCTTGATATGGCTTTTCAAAAACAGCAGAAATTTTCTCGATTTCTCCATTGTTGTAGATATTATCTCCTGTTAGAAGAACAAAAGGATAAGCGTTTTGTTGTAGATAACAATTCATCGCTTGAGCGACTTCATACTGTCCGTCATTTCCCAAACCGACATCGCCTACCGCGACAAAACGGAACAAAGGCTGCGATCGCTTTTTTTCTCCTTGAGGACAAGATACTACAGCTAGAGTGCGCTGAGCTAAGAATTGGTGACTGGTTAAAGCTAATCCCAATCCGCTTAACGCACTAAATATTAAAAAATTACGCCGTTTCAAAACTAATTTTTACCTCATCAATTAGCAACCATTTTTATCTTTTAAAGATGGCATTGCTCGCTATTTTGTGCCGATTTCTTGACAAAACTTACAGATGTTGGGTTTCGCGATCGCGAGGGCACTACACCAAGAAAAGTTAACTACCATCTTTATTGTCAAGGATTATGTTGCAAGTTTCGTTGTGCGAAAATAGCTGTTCTTTGGCGACGGCGTTTTTGCCAGATTTTTACTAATACCCTCAAACGTCGCTGAAAATTATCGAATTCTTCTGGATTAGCTTGAGTTGTTTGCCAAGATTCTCTCGATAAGAGATATTGCGACCAGCGATCGAGACGAGGATATAATTCTAATGAAATTCCCAACTTTGGCAGATCGGGAACTAAAGTTCCTGCGACTATCTCCGCTATAGTAAATTGTCCGGCGAAGTAGGGTAGCTCTTGTAATAAATCTTCAAAAAAATTCAAAACATTGATAGCTCGTTGTCTGGCATATTCAAGTTCTAAAGGGTTTTTGAGATGGATGATTAATCCGACAGCGGCTGGTAATAATTCATTGATTGTTATTGCTTGTACCATGCGTACTTTGGCTAATTCCTTAGCTTGAGTGGGTAAAAGCGCAGGTGTGGGATATTTAGCTTCTAAATAGTCCAGAATAGCTGATGATTCGACAATTTGAAGATCGTCGTCGATTAAGACAGGTATGCGGCTAAAAGGATTGATAGCTAGAAATTCTGCTTCAAATTGATCTCCATTCAGTTGAAGCGAAACGAGGTCGAAAGAGAGATTTTTTTCTAGCAAAGCTAGCCAGACGGGACGGGAGTAGAGAGAGAAACGATTGTAGTAAAGAGTTAACATTATAGATCAGGAGTCGTAGGGGCGCATGGCGTGCGCCCAAGTTGTAGGAAATTTAATCAATTTAAGGAATTATCTATTTTTTGCCAATCCTTGTTGAGTAACGCCGACCAAATCGCAAATCCAAGAACCAATAAACCTGTTAGCGCATCAGACCATATTAAAGCGTGCATTTTTGTAGAAAATACCGACATTGCACCATAAAAATAATGTGCTGGACTGGATAAACCCGTAAATGAATAAACGCTAAGAAATAAATAACTCGCCCAAAATTTTTCTTGGGTATAAAGCCAGTAGCCAAGTATGCCGACTAAGGTCATAATCGCCCAAGTCATAAATACACCCGATGTCGTAAACCATTCTGGTTCGGGATAGCGATCGACAAAGATGGCATTATCGGTATAATGCAGGCTAGTGCTGATGATGCTGGCAATTAGTATGAGTAGTAATAAGGTTTGATGTTTTTGTTTCATAATTTTCCTGAGTAGGTGAAACGATCGCTTAACAGTTTCCTGCTCGATAAACTGCCCAAAATTCCTCTGGAATAGCTAATGGGCGCATATTTTCTGTATTGACAAAAAAACAAATTTGTGTAGCTATAGTAGCTAGACGATCGCCATGATAAATTTCTGCTTGTAGGGTAAAACGAAGACGACCAGCATCAGATATCCATATTTTCCCGACAGGGCGATCGAATAAGCGCAATGCTTTTTTATACTCAATTTGGGTGGATGCTAGCGTCGGACAGTAACCATTAGCCATCATTCGATCTAACGGCAAATATTTTTCCATGATTTTTAGCCGCATATCTTCTAACCAGCGAACATAAACGATATTCGAGACAATCCCTGCAAAGTCAATATCGTAAGTTTGTACTGAAAGGGCTACTTCTAGTTCAAAAGGTCTTGTTTTTGTCTGAACTTCTTGCATAGTTTGATTGTTCGATGATATTTTCAGACCGTTCGGTCTTTTTTTGGACAAAAAATTTTGTTGGCACAATCAAAGGGAATTTTTGATGTAATCCTGTAAATAGGCGATCGCTCTTTCGAGATGAATTGGATCTCGATACAATTTGCTCATCATGATTGCTCCTTCAACCGTAGAAATAATGATGGTTGCAATGACATCGGGATCGATAGAAGGTTTAATTTCTCCTTTGGTAATTCCTTTTTGAATGATGCGACAAATAAGACTGCGCCAATTATTGACCGCATCTCGAACGCGATCGCGCAAGGCTGGATGCGTATCGTCGCTTTCTATGGCAGTATTGAGGATGGGACACCCACCCGCAACGGGAGGATTGTCTAAATATTCTAAATAAACGGAAACTAAAGCTTGTAAACGTTCGATCGCATTAGTTTTTTTTCTCACGACTTCCCATACCCTTTTACTTGCAATAGCATAAGCATAGTCAAATGCTTGCAAGGCTAGATCGTCTTTGCTATTGAAATGGTTATAAATTCCTCCTTTTTGTAAGCCTGTCGCCTTCATGATGTCCGAAATCGACGAACCACAGTAACCTTTTCGGTTAAATAACTCGGCTGCTTGTTTAATGATGTTTTCTCTCGTTTTTTCGGCTTTGGACATCTAGGGTGGTAAGAAAAAGACCGAACGGTTTTTTTAGATTAGCAAACTGAGGAATATAAAACAAGTTCGATGCGATCGCAACAACAGATTAGTTCCTGGTAACTAGTTTAGGAAATGGGGAAAGGGAGACAAGGAGACAAGGAGACAAGGGGGACAAGGGGGACAAGGGGGACAAGGAAAACTTTTGAATGTAGGGAAGAAACTACTAAACTACTGATAACTAATATCTTGCATTTTTGAACTTTGAACTTTGAACTTTAATCACTGGTCGCTAGTCGCAGATTTAAGCTGTTCCCACCAGATATTGAGAGGATAATAGAGAACGGGTGCCCAAAGACTGCTGAGAATTGCTGAAGTAAGCGAAATTAGTTGATATTCCCTTAAAATATTGTCATAATCGCGAAATTGATAGAGAAAATGTTGAATCGCGATCGCAGTTTGGGCAACAATTGCCATAGCAAACACAATTATCGCTACAGAAATAAAATCTTCTTTGATGTATCGTTGTTTTTGGAGCTTTGCTGTCAAAAAAGCCACTAAAACCAGAGAAATAACATGAGAAGGGCCAGAATGGGGAGTAGAAGTCATACCATCTTGAATCATTCCCAAAGTCAGACCCGCTAGAATGCTTGGAAAAACTTTTCGTTTGAGACTCCAAGCAACTATCCAAATCAAAAACCAATTGGGAGCCATCCCCAACAATTCCATCCCTGGCAGACGAGTTAACATTAAGAAGCAACACAACAGTACCGAAGCACCAATAATTAACCCGTTGAGAATTTGGCGCTGCTGGGAAGATAATTTCGTCAGCTTAATCATTCTGATTCCAAATTGCTTTGAAAGGGATGGACGATAACCCACTCTAGATCGTTAATGGGGGCTGTTAAGATAATCTTAGCTTCGGGTGCAGGCCCTTTCTCCAAATCGACCGATTGAACGCGACCGATAGGCAATCCAGCAGGAAATAATTGGCTTACAGGAGAGGAAGTTACCGTGTCGCCAGGTTTAATATCGGGGACTTTCTCAAAAAACTCCATAACAGCGATTTGGGAGCCTTTGCCTTTGATTAACCCCATAGTACGGCTGCGACTAACAGTAGCGCCAACGCGACTTGTGGGGTCGCTAACCAATAAAATACGGCTGGTATTGGGGGTAACTTCAATAACTCGACCGACTAATCCACCAACTCCCGTCACGGCAAAACCTTTTTTGATGCCATTTTTAGTTCCGCGATCGATAATAACTTGTTGCCACCAATCATCGGCGCTGCGTCCGATAATTGAAGCAGTAATAGCCGACTGTTTGCTCCCCTCAAAATAGCCCAAGAGTTGTTTGAATTGCTGATTTTGCTTCTCTAATTCGGTCAGTCGCTGCTCTAGCTCTATAATTCTCGCGTTAGTCAGTTTTTTCGCTTTTAGTGAAGCGGGTTCGGATTGAAATGGACGAACGACCCAGGAATAAACCTCTTGAATGGCTGCTCCTTGAGTTTGGCGAACTATCCAAGCAGTCCCGATGACAGAAATTGTCAAAACAGCTTGTACTCCAAGCCGAGTCCATTTTATTCGCCGTACCGTAAACATAATAAATAATTCGTAATTCTTGCTTCGCAATTCATAATTAAAATATTTTAATTACAAATTACAGTTGTGCGGAGTAGGTAATTCAACTTTAATGACTCTATGTATGAATCTAATTTATTCTATTTAGTTCCTCGACAAATAATGAAGCATGACTAAATTGTAGGTTGGGTTTCACTTATCGTTCAACCCAACACCGATTTATGTTTCGTTGGATTTCGTTACCCCAAACGTCACGTGCTAAGTACTTCAACAAAATTAATTTTTGCTGGTACTAAACTTTTATATCCTGTCGCGATCGCTGCTCAATATGCAAATTAAATATGGAACAGCTTAGCCAAAAACGATCGCGCCGAAGCATAGTTTACATAGCAAGCGATCGCCTATGATAAAAGGTTGGTGAAATCGAACAACTTATCTCCAGCTAATGCCTCAAACTATCGTCGTTAAAATTGGTACATCTAGTCTGACTCGCGTCGCGACGGGTAAACTAGCGCTTTCTACTGTCGCTGCTTTAGTCGAAACGCTAACCCGTTTGCGAAAGGCAGGACATCGGGTAGTTTTAGTTTCTTCAGGTGCGGTGGGGATTGGATGTGCCAGACTCAATTTAAGCGAACGACCGCGCAAAATGGCGCTCAAACAGGCTGTTGCTGCTGTCGGACAAGGACGATTAATTCGAGTATACGACGATTTATTTAACAGTCTCGGACAATCGATCGCGCAAATTCTCTTGACCCGTCGAGAGTTAATCGAACGCAGTTGTTATGTCAATGCGGTTAATACCTTTGGGGCACTTTTCGAGTTGGGAGTCATTCCTATCGTTAACGAAAACGATACGGTTGCGGTTGACGAACTCAAGTTTGGCGATAACGATACGCTTTCTGCCTTAGTTGCCAGTTTAGTCGAGGCAGACTGGCTATTTATCCTCACTGACGTAGACAGATTGTATTCTGCTGACCCGCGACTCGTTCCCGATGCTAAACCAATTGCAATTGTAAACTCAACTGACTTTGCTCAGCTACAAGTAGAAGCGGGTTCGAGTGGGACTCAGTGGGGAACGGGAGGCATGGCAACCAAATTATCGGCGGCTCGTATTGCCACCAGTGCGGGCATTAGAATGGTTATTACCCACGGAAGTCAGCCTGAAAATATCGAAAAAATCTTGCAAGGCGAACCGCTAGGAACCCAGTTTGAACCGCAACCAAAAGCGGAAAACGCCCGCAAGCGTTGGATTGCTTATGGATTGATCCCAATGGGAAAACTATATCTCGATCGCGGTGCTATTCGTGCCCTTCGTCAAGATGGAAAATCGCTATTAGCGGCTGGAGTTATTGGCGTTGAAGGAGATTTTCTCGCGTCTGATGCCGTACAGTTGTGCGATGCCGATGGCAAAGAAATTGCTAGGGGAATTGCTAACTACAACAGCGCAGAAATCAAAAAAATCAAAGGCAATCACTCAGATAATATTCCTGCGCTGTTAGGTTATATCGGGGCAGAAACAGTCGTCCATCGAGACAATCTTGCCATATTCGATTGATAAAAAGGTGATTGGCGATTGGTGACTGGTGATTGGGGATTGGGAGACTTTTAAGATTTTTTTTGAACTTTGAACTTTGAACTTTGAACTTTGAACTTTGAACTTTAATAACTGATTTAAGGACTCGCTCCAAAATCTTCGATCGCTCTTTGTACTTCAGGCGCTGTCACGGGATCGACAGGCTGATTCAACTGATTTGGAGAAATTTGAGGAGCTTGTTGAACTGGAGCATTTATGTAACCCGTGGGAGCTTGATTCGCTGACACCGGAGCATTTAAATAAGGAGTTTGGGCGGGTTGAAGGGGCGGTTGCGTCACTGCACCTGGCTGTACGACGGGACTGTTGATGTAAGTATAAGGATTGGCTGGTGCAGTTGGTTGAGGGCGATTGACTTGTCCGATGGGAGCGGGATTGTTAAAAGGCTGATTGTAAAAAGGCTGATTGGGATTGACAGGAGGTTGAGCGACAGATGAAGGGTTAGAAAAGCCTCCGTTAGTTTGTGACGATTGATTAGAAGCCTCAATTTGGTTTGTACCAGTTGTATTGCCAAACTCGCTGTTACTGTTAGCAGTAGGAGAAGTATTGGGAGTAGTTTGAGTTGAGGCGGGGTTGGGGTTGGTAAATACTTGACCCATCGCATCCTGCAAGGGATTACCGACAACCGTCACGGGTTTGGGTTTGACTAATCCATTAATCGGAGATTGTACGGACGAATCGACAAGATTATTTTGTCTTTTAGAATTTGTTTGCCCTGGAATAACCAATGACGGGTTTTTTACACCCGGAAGCAAAGGCATAAAAATTTCAGACGAATTTGAGGTGTCTTTTGACTCAGTTTTTGGCTTGGTCGAGCGACCTAACAAAGTTGGATCGCCATTCCCTTCGACATTTCCTTGAGTTCCTAACAGCGGTGGTGGGGTAATGTTTGGGTTGGTAGGATTTAAGAGGGTCGATTGCTGCTGATTTTCGGCATCTCTGGCGATCGATTGTAGGGGCATCTCTAAGCCGATATCGGTATTTTGCGTAATATTAGGATCGCCGCCAACTGCATTTTCTACCCCTGCTGGCTGGTCGAATGAGGTACTCTGCCAGGCTGGATTGCTCCGATATTGCCAATACAGCAATGCTACGAGCGCAATAACGCTTGGCGGCCCCCAAACAGAAACGCGAGTTAGGGGCTTAAGACCAGCTTTGAAATAGCGAAATGCTGACAGGGGATTTTTGTTAGAATTCATTGCGCCAATCGTGAAAATAACCTATGACAGAGCAAAACGTCTCTTCAATCTATCCTAGATCGCAATTAGTTAGTTTTGAGATAAGTGCTTAAGCAAAATTTATTACACAAATCTTTATGTTAATTTTTTTGAGCGAGTCTATGTTTTGATGTTGTTTTGTTTTATGGCTTCAAGAAAAGCAAAAACGGCTGGTGGATGAAGTGCGTTAGCTAATACAGCTACGCCGATCGCGCGTTCTAATGGTACGGGTAATCTTTTAACTTGTAAACCTTCTGGGATGGGTTTGGCGGCTAGCTGCGGGATTATTGTTATACCTAAGCCGCGTTGAACCATACTGATAATAGTCGAGTCTTCTTTTACTTCATAAGCTACTTTGAGGGTTTGACCGAATTGCCCAAAGCGATCTGCAACCATTTTATGATGTTGGTAAGTATGGGGATTGATAATCGTCGGATAGTTTGCTAGTTCTTCCCAGCTTAGAGATTTATCTGAGTGTGGCGTTTGGGGGGGAAGCAAGACGATAAACTCATCTCGCAAAATTTCCCAGGTTTCAAATTCATCAGAAGTTGGCAAACTGGTAAAACCGATATCGGCACGTCCTTCTCGCAATGTCTGTTCTACTTCGGAATACCAAGTATACTCGGCGATCGCAACGTTAATGGTTGGGAATTTGTTGCGAAAGGCGACTACAATCTCTGGTAGGATATGCGTGGCAATACTGCGAACAGAAGCGATGCGAACCTGTCCGCCTTGTAATCCTTTGGCGCGATCGGCTTTTTGGTAAATTGAATCTAGCGATTGCAATACTTGACGCGCTTCATTAGAGATTTGCTCTCCTATTGGTGTTAAGGTTGCGCCGTGTCGTCCTCTGGTCATTAAGACGATTCCTAATTCTTCTTCTAAAGTTGCGATCGCGTGACTGACAGCAGATTGCGAGAGTTCTAGATGCAATGCAGCTTCGCTAAACTTGCCCCAATCTGCGATCGCAACCAACGCACGCAACTGAGAAATTTTTATTTGTCCAAGCGCGATCGCACTCATGAATATAAAAGAGAGACATCTTAATATTATCGAGCTTATTGCATAGCTTTACTTCTTATCTATCGATTTTATTCATATAAATTTGACATGTCATCATTTGATTGTAGCTTTGCAGACTGATAGGTTTAAAGAAATCGTTAGATTTTATTTCGCTCGATATTAATGGATTTACTATTTTCTCTGCTATTTTCTTTTGTTTTTTTACTAATTTGCGTTACTCAAGGAATTTTTATTATTTATCCTCTTCTGTTCGCGTTAGCGATTCTTATTCCACTCTATCTCAGGCGAGGGTTCAAAATAAAATCGTTGCTCCAGATGGCTTTTACGAGTAGCAAAAAATCATTTTCTATTATTGCTATTTTGCTCTTGATTGGAGCATTAATTGCTATTTGGATGGCTGCTGGTACTGTCCCAGCATTAGTTTATTATGGCGTTCGTTTAATTCATCCCCAAGATTTTATTCTTTGGGCATTCATTTTAACAAGTTGTATTTCCATTCTTATCGGAACTTCTTTTGGTACTGTTAGCACTATTGGAATTGCCTTGATGCTTGTTGCGAGAGGAAGCAATATTAATCTGCATTTAGTGGCAGGTGCAATTATCGCAGGAGCTTATTTAGGAGATCGATGTTCTCCGATGTCTTCTAGCGCTCATTTAGTTGCTAGCGTAACCGCTACAAAAATTTATACCAACCTCAAAAATATGGTAAAAACTGCATATATTCCACTAATCATTTCTCTTCTATTTTATTGGATTTTGTCTCGTCTCAATCCCGTACAAATTGTTAGTCATAATTTTTTATTAGAAATTAATAGTATATTTGAGGTTTCACCTACCGTCTTACTTCCAGTTTTGCCAATATTGATTTTGGCACTTTTACGAGTTGAAGTTAAGCTGACAATGTTGGCGAGTATTTTGAGTGCGATCGCGATTAGTATTTATATTCAAGGATATTCTTTAATTCAAATTCTTCGGTTTGCAATTTTCGGTTATTACTTACCTCAAACAACTCCCTTGCACGATATTTTTATGGGAGGTGGAATGATTTCTATGCTCAAAGTGTCTGCAATTGTAATTGTTTCAACTGCGCTTGCAGGTATTTTTACCGGAACAAAAACGCTCAAAATAGTTGAATTTTATCTCAAAAAAGCTAAAACGAGAAGTGGATTATTTTTAGGAACAATTGTTATTGGTACTGCTTCTGCTGCGTTTGGTTGTACTCAGACAATTGCCATTCTCCTAACCGAACAACTCGTTCAAAATAAATACGAACAAGAAAACCTCGATTCCTATCAGCTTGCACTAGATCTTGAAAATACGGCTGTCGTTCTTTCTCCCTTAATTCCTTGGAATGTTGCTAGTTTTGTTCCTACTACTTTGTTAATGACCGATCCGGGTTTTATTCCTTATGCGCCTTATTTGTATTTGCTTCCTTTGATTAGTTTGATTCAATTTAAACTCAATGAAGTTAAGACGCTAAAAGCTAATTGACGATGGAGAGGTTTTTAGTGCGATCGCTAGTTATTTACATAAATTTCTTTAAAAGTAAGTAGTAAATCGGGCGATCGCATCGAGCTTATTAAACAAAATTCAGATGCGATCGCTCAAAAATTACAGAGAAATATGGACTAGGCTGCAATATCTCACTAGCTTCACGGAATCTATAGTATAAAATTTCCTTCATTAGTTAGACGAAGTGCGTCGCTCGCTTACTCTACAGTAGGAAAGATTAAGCTTAAGGATAAAAGTGGAAGAACGATGACGCAAGTTTGGCTTTGGCTTGGATTCATCAGCATGACGCTCGGCTCGATCTTTTTTGGGTTTGGAGCCGATCGCGCTAAAAATAAACAGTGGCAAATTGTTTATAGTTTAAACTTTTTCATCTGCGCGATCGCGGCATCGCTATATCTCGCAATGATTTTTAAACAAGGATTTACCTATATTGACGACCGTCCAGCCTATTTAACTCGGTATTTAACTTGGACGTTTTCCACTCCACTGACGCTTATCTTACTCGGTTATCTCGGACGAACTAGCATTGCGATCGTGTCATATATGGTTGGCGCGGATGTCTATATGATTGTAACGGGCTTTGTTGCGACGATTTCAACGAAGCCGATAAGTAATATTTGGTATCTTGTTAGCTGTGGTGCTTATCTGGGATTGGTATATCTATTGTTGAAACAGTATCGCCAGCAAGCAGAACAGCATTACCCTCGCTTGAAAAAAGTTTTTTATCGGCTATTAACCGTTCATCTAGTCATTTGGACTGCTTATCCGATTGTTTGGATTTTGGCTAGTACTGGTTTTAATGTCATTAATAGCACGACAGAATCTGCTTGCTATACCATTCTCGATGTCGCGGCTAAAGTTGGATTTGGATTCTTAGCTTTGAACTCGCTCAATCAGTTGGAGAAAGTCGAACCTGTAACCCAATATTCACAAGAGAAAACCGTCAGTCAGTATTGAGCAAAAGTAATGCTGTAATTGACAATATTCGCGATCGTATCGAGCGTATCAAACAAAATTTAGAATGTACTTGGGTGTGGTGACTTGTTAGACCGTGCCTTTACTCAGATCGATCGAGCTTCTTTCTTATAATACCCTCGACTTCAACTTCAGGATTTTCTAACTCCAAAGGATAAGGATGGCGATTAGCAGGATTCCGACGACTCATCAAAACTTCCATTGCTGCTTCAAACGCATCAATATCATTGCGATGTTCGGAAATGTATCGCTTCAACTCAGTATTAGTCATTTCGGATAGATTCGGTATCATAAAACAAACTCCCAACTTCCATCTTCATCTATTACGAGAGCAATATCATCATTGCTTCCAGCCTGAATATAAATCGTTTTAAATCTGTGATCGTAACGAAAAACCTGGATTGGCTGATACAAATTAGAAAGTAACTAACAGAGAAATGCTGCGGTTACTAGTTGTTGCTGTGTTGGCAAGCTGGAACTCCCAGAGACACACCAATTGTAGCGTATCAGAAGTTAGTACTTTCGCTTACTCAATTCCCTACGTTTCGAGCTTTGCGATCGCATTGACAATGCCATAATTGCTAATCTTCGCGAGCGTATCGAGCGATCGAGCAAAATTATCTACAACTGTTCGTAATGTTTTAAAGCCGCCATCTAACGGTTGTGTATCTAGCCAAATCCTCATTTGCCCTCGAATGTACTAAGAAGATCTTCGGGCAAAGGCGCATCAAAATCGTCAGGGACAGTAAACTCGCCAGAACACAAGCCAAATGGTCGTAGCTGCTTACTGTTTGAGGAAACAGGTCTGAGTTCAGCAATCGGTTTATCTAATTGAAGGATAACGAATGTTACACCCGCCTCGACTTGACGCAAATATTTCAAGGGGTCGCGTTGAAGTTCATCAATTGTCACATTTAACATAAAACTTCCTCAGCTTATACTTAACGGGTAATACTTGAACTTTAATCTAATTGTAGATGATGGGTTATAGGCTCCCAGCTAAGCTGAATATTGAATCTATCTTAGTTAAAATGCGATCGCCAATCGAAAAAAACTACTCTTTATAAAGGCAAGCAGTAATTCGCGCGATCGCATCGAGCGATCTAGTGGGACTTAAACAAAAATCAAGCCCAAATAAAGCCTAAGCTCGCTTTATAAGCGGCAAACACATCTCTGTTATCAGTCAACCAATCAAAAAAACGAAAAACGAAAAGACATAGCTGTACGAAAGGCCTCCAAGGCTTCAGTAAAGGTCTTCAAAGGTTTATTGCCCCATCGTCTTTGTAATCCCCCAGTTAACTTATGCCAAAGGATAAAACTGTAGGCACAAAACACTAGAATAAAATGCCTGATTAAGCTCTTTTTATCTCTAACTTGGTATTCTTTTAAACCTAACCATCCCTTCGCTTCCCTGTAAAATACTTCTACCCAATTCCTTTGAGAGTAAGTTGTTACTATCCATTCATTTGTCACTATAGGGGCATCAACATTAGTGATAAAATAATCAATATCTGTTGCTTCTTCAAAACAATTTGCATTCATAACGATAGCAAAAGTTCTTTCTCCTTCTAATTGTGACATTTTAGCTTTAAATGTAACTACCCAAACGATTTTAGGTTTATCTAACTTTAAAATAATTTCCTCAAAACTCTTTTTGGCTAAACTTTTTGCATATTCATCTAGACGAGTTTCTCTTTCAATACCAGACTCGTCTTTAATAATAACTTTTCGATTTTTAGCTAGTCCTCCTAAATATTTGAGTTTTTTTTCTTCTAGGGTTTTAAGAAAGCTTGTATTATTGCCATAACCAGCATCAATTAAGACAATTGATGGTCGATAGCCTCTCGCTAAACTTCGGTCAATTAACTCTATTCCTAATTGGGGTTTCTTTTTAAAGTCTTCATCTTTTTTTCCCTCTGGCAATAAACTAGCGTGCTGATATAATTCTAGGTCTAAAGGTAAGCTTTTTTTTCCATCATATAGATGAGTTGTTACCACTACTATCCCATTATCGGTTTTGCCAATTTCTCCAATGTACTGTCTTCCCACTCCCGATGTAAAATTGCCGCTTTTCCTATGTCCCGAATCATCTAA
>JALOOL010000496.1 GCA_025454425.1 Hydrococcus sp. Prado102
AGAATAAGCTGGTATGCAGTCGAACATGCAATTTCTTACTTGGTGACGATCGAGAAGGATTCAAAAAGATTCTGGCAGCAGGAAGTAAAGGGTTTAGCAATAGATCGTGCTGACATTCCACCCCTGCAACCGGGAACGATCTACACAGTAAGTATCAAAGTCAATCTAGCTGTTTCTTCTCCAGAAGTAAGCGATCGCAAATCGTTTATCGTACTCGCTCGATAAAATCTAAAAATTTTGTAGCAAGCAGAAAAAGCACTGGATTGATTTGAAAACTTAGATGAAGACAGAAAAACCTTTGCCCAAACATCCTGCGGGCCAAGAAACGCGATCGCGCCTCAAGAAGACTGTGTAGATTTTGCCAACAAAAATTAAATTTTAATAATTTTTCATAAAAATCTTGGCAGTTTGAGCTAGTAATATATAAAAACAGATTGTCAAATCAAACAATATTGTAAAAAACAATTAAATAGGAGTTAATCATGTTACAAGAAAAAACTCGGCTAGAAGAAAAAGATCTTCAATTAGATGTAGAAGAAAAAACTTGGCTAGAAGAAAAAGAAGATCTTCAACTAGATGTAGAAGAAAAAACTCAACGGAAACGTAGAAGAATCGCGATGATTGTTATAGCAATTATTCTGGCTCTAGCCATAATAATAGTGCCAACTGCATATTTTGTGATGGCATGGAAAGACTGCCCGTATACAAAACAAGATTGTATGAGACCGGAGGTTACACAATACTGGCATCGGTTTCAAGGATGCGTTTACTGCGAACAGTAATTAATTCAGGGCTTATGCATTCAGTAATTGTTCCTAGCGTTGCCGAACCAAAGTATGAAACGGCTCATAGTAGCCGTGAAACTAGGTTGAAAAACTGACAAAATTATACCGCCATTCAGCAACGCGTTTTTCCTTATGATAAATGAGCAAGTTTACCAATTCTGCTTATTTTGTGCAGTTTTCATAAACTGTCTAGCAACAACAACACTGAATCAAGCACAACCAATTAAAGAAGATGGAACCTTAAAAACAAAAACCGAAGTTCATTCCTTAAATAATCTCAACTTCCGTATAACTGGTGGTACTAAAAAAGGAGCTAATCTTTTTCATAGCTTTAAAGAGTTTTCTGTACCCCAGGGAGGCTCGGCTCATTTCGATAACGATGCGAAGGTTCAAAATATTATCAGCAGAGTAACGGGTGGCTTTGAATCTAACATTGATGGCTTAATTCAAGCCAACGGCAGTGCCAACTTATTTCTGCTCAATCCTAAAGGGATTATTTTTGGTCGCAGTGCATCTTTAGATATTGGTGGTTCTTTTATCGCTAGTACAGCCAATAGTCTTGTCTTTGAGGATGGTGCTGAATTCAGTGCTACCAATCCTCAAGCACAGCCTCTATTAACCATGAGTGTCCCTATTGGTCTGCAATTTGGGAAAAATGCTGGAGAAATCCACAATCAATCCCAGGAAATGAATATTCGTAATATCCCTGGTTTGGGTGAGAATCGTGTACCTGTCGGTCTCCAAGTAGAGAAAGGTAAGACTTTGGCTATTGTGGGAGGAGATGTCTTTGTACGAGGTGGTGGACTAACAGCTTCAGGAGGAAGAATTGAATTAGGAAGTGTTGCTAGTTCTAGTCTAGTTCGCTTTAAAAAAGGCTGGGCGTTGGAATATGAGAGTATAAAAAACTTGGGACAGATCGAACTGTCCCAAGGAGCTTTTATTAATACAGGCGATGCAAGCAATGGAACTATTCAGTTGCAAGGTAGAAGAGTTACGATTGACAATTCCTTTATGGTAGGCTCTCCCTTGGAAAAACCATCTGATACAAGTTCTGCAAGCATTAATATCGATGCTTCTGAATATGCACAAGTGAGTAACAATAGCGAGGTATCTGCTAGAACTTCTGATACTAGAGATGCAGGTAACATCATCATTAACACGCCGCAATTAATTGTTCGAGATGGGGGGCAAATAATTGGCTCTACTCAAGGTTCTGGGCAAGCAGGGAATATAACAGTGGAAGCCTCTAAATTTATAAAAGTGATTGGAAACTTAAGTCTACTATCCACTCAGACTTTTGCTACAAACGAGGATGCAGGAAATGCTGGAACTATTGAGATTAAGACTGGAAAGCTGATGCTCATAGGGGGTGGGCAGATAACTAACTCAACTTTTGGTGCGGGTGATGCAGGAAATTTAAAAGTAGATGCCTTTTCAGTAGAGGTAAATGGTCGAAGTACAAATGGGGCTTTTGCTAGCAGCTTGTTTGCTCAGAGTTCAGGAGGCAAAGCCACAGGTAATGCGGGAACCTTAGAAATTAATACGGAACGGTTGATAGTTAGGGATGGAGCGAGGATATCTGTAGGGGCGATCGAGGAAACGTTTAGAACTAGCAGACTTGGTGCAAGCACGGGTCAGGGAGGAGATTTGATAATTAATGCCTCCGATTTTGTAGAAGTCGCTGGTAGTAGTTTAGATAATAATGATAATGTGGTTCCGAGTACTGTGCTAGCAGAAAGTCAAGGAACTGGCGATGCAGGAAATTTAACGATCGCAACCGATCGATTAATCGTCCGAGATGGTGCAGCAGTAAGCGTAAGCAGTCCAGACGCTCAAGCTGGCGATTTGAATATCACCGCGAATACAATCGCTCTCAATCAAGGAAATCTGACTGCTGAGACTGGTCTTAGTCGAGGAGATCGAGAAGGAGCAAATATCAATCTACAAGGCTTAAATTTACTGCGTCTAGAAAACGACAGCTTAATATCCGCTACGGCTTCTGGCAGAGCGAATGGCGGCAATATTAATATTGATACCAGATATCTGATTGCCTTGCCCTCCAAAGGATTTGATGGTAACAATATCATCGCTAATGCTTTTAGAGGTAATGGAGGTAATATTAGCATCACTGCCCAAAGAATCTTTGGCATTGAACCACGACTAAGCGAAACGCCATTTAACGATATTACTGCTAGTTCCGAGTTTGGAACCGATGGCGTTGTAGAAATCAATACCCCTGAGTTTGAGCCAACACGCGAGGAACTACCTGCCAATCTCGTCGATGTTTCTAGATTAATCGAACAAAATCTCTGTCAAGCAGGTCGGGGAAGTCAATTTACCGTCACGGGTCGCAGTGGTTTGCCTAACTCTCCCAACGAAGCTTTTAGTTCTAATGAAACTTGGGAAGATTGGCGTATCGCAGAATCTAGTCAGCAACCAGTAACGTCACAGCCAACTGTTAACCGACAAAAAACAATTGTAGAAGCCCAAGGATGGGTCGTCAATTCTCAAGGG
>JALOOL010000497.1 GCA_025454425.1 Hydrococcus sp. Prado102
CTCCCGAACAGAGTAGAGGCAAACCCTGTGCCCAATCAGATTTATACGCGATCGGCGCTACTCTCATTTTTTTGCTGACTGGCGAAGCTCCTCTTAAATACTACCGTCGTTCGGGAGGCGAATGGAATTTTGATGTTAGTGGGGTTTCTAACATTCCTCCCCAGGTAGCTCAAGTTGTTACAAAAGCTTGTCAATCTAGGTGGCAAGAGCGCTACCAAACGGCAAAAGAATTATCGCAGGCTTTAGCAGACTGTTTGACGTAGCGATCGCTCGGCGATTAACTTTCGAGCGATCGCGCTTGTATTATTCTTCATCCCAAGCTTCTACTAAAAGAACTTCGCTGACTGGATCTTGGACGGTAAAACCAAAATCTTGAAGTTCTTTTTTCCAAAAATTCCAATCGTCGCCATAGAGCAGGGCAAGTTTCCATAGCGGATCGGTTGGTTTAACCGCCTTTGACGTTACAAGTGAAGACAACTTGCGTTGAAACTTCAACATCGGATGAGCGACTTGATTAGTCATAAACTCTTTAAACTTGCAATCTCAATAAATTGTGTAAATGCTCTTTGAGCAATGCTTCTTATTTTGTAAAGGATCTACTAAATGTCTCGATTTGTTTTAATTAGACATTGAAGCATTTAATCTCTATTCTTACCTAAGAGTCGCTGTTTTTGCAAGTCTTTTTAGGTTTATGTACGGGAATTACTACATTTATTGCATATATCCCGACGCTACGATCATTGACCCAATGCCTTCATCGGTAAAGATTTCCAGTAATAAAGAGTGTGGCAGGCGACCGTCAAGAATATGTGCTGCCCGAACGCCTTGAGCGAGCGATCGCACGCAACAATTGACCTTGGGGATCATGCCGCCTGCGACAATTCCCTGACTTATTAACTCTCTTGCCTGTTGAATATTGAGTCGGGTAATGAGCGTTGAGGGATCTTTATAATCTTTTAAAATTCCGGGCGTATCGGTTAATAAAATCAATTTTTCTGCCCCTAGCGCGGCGGCAATTTCTCCAGCTACGGTATCGGCATTGATATTATAAGCCTGTCCGGTTTCATCGGCAGCCACGCTCGAAATTACGGGAATATAGCCGTTTTTTACGAGCGATTCGACTAATCTACCATCAGTGCTATTCACTTCGCCGACAAATCCAATTCCTTCTTGTCCGACAGGTCGTGCTGTCACTAAATGAGCGTCTTTTCCGCAAAGACCTACTGCTAATCCTCCCGCTTGATTGATGAGAGATACGAGTTCTTTATTGACTCGTCCAACTAAAACCATCTCTACTACTTCCATTGTGGCAGCGTCTGTTACTCGCAGCCCGTTTTTAAATTGAGGTTCGATGCCAAGTTTATCGAGCCAAATATTAATTTCTGGCCCGCCGCCGTGGACGACCACAGGACGAACGCCGACGCTGGAGAGAAAAACGATGTCGCGGATGACTTTATCTTTGAGCGAACTATCTTTCATCGCCGCGCCGCCATATTTGATGACGATAGTGCGACCTGCAAATTGTTGGATGTAAGGCAGCGCTTCGCCTAAAACTCTTACTCTTGTAGCTGCCGTTTCTTTGATGTATTCGCTTTCGTTACTCATGGGTTAGATACTACCGATTATTTACAAGATAATCAGTTTATCGGCTTAGCGATCCTCTTAAACTGTTCGTAGCGAACTAAAATAGATAAAAATTATCGATCGCTTTTTATTCTTCGATTCCTTCCTGATGAAGATATCGATAGTATTCATCAGCTTGAGAATTTAACGTTCTTTCGTGCCAAATTCGGGCAATTACAAGATTATTTGGCGAATTAATAGGGCTATTTTCTCGCTTTTGTTTGAGTGGGGATTGCATAAGAGATGACAAAGCGCGATCGCCTAGAATCAAAAATAAAGTTGTCAGACAAACAAACGAAAAAATTTGCTAAATTTTGGCATTTTTCTCGATAAATAAAGAGAAAAACTCGCGATTTTTTTAGCAACCGCGAGTTTAGCTTTAGACTAGAAATGTAACTTTTTGGACTTAACTTAAAGGTAGAGGATGGAAAAGTAGATCGGGAAATTTGTAGTTAAACACAATCATCCAAACTGCTGTTTCTGCTAACCACACAAAAAGCAAAACCGGAGCTAAAGAAAGAAACTTTGCCATAAACTATTCTCCAAACAAGATATTGCGATCGGACAATTCCGATTTTTGAAATGATGAATTAACGAGGTGAGACTGGGATTTCGGTATCTTTGACCGTTAATTCACCAGAAAGGTATTCTTTGATTGCCAATAGCGGCCACGCAGCAGAAGCAATCATCTGCTTGAGTGCCAGAGGCACATCGATGATGACTTCTTTCATTTCTGCATCTTTGTCATCTCTGACAGCGATTAGATAGGCACGACCGGCCCAACCAATCCAACCAGCAATATAAAGGAAGAGAATGCTAGGAATAAAGAAATCGCCCATGTGATCCCAGCGACCATCTACAATTAAATGGGGATAGCCTTCTGGCCCGCAGATAGCTTGAGCGTAACGCTCTGCACGTTTTTGTCCCGACTGGGGATCGTCAGTTGTATTGCGGAAGTTTTGAGCTTTTTGCTGAAAAGCAGGCGTTTCAGCACAGGGAGCCAATCCAGCCACAGGCCCATCTGCTAAGGCGAAAGGGGCAAAATTAAACCACAAAGTAACGGTCAGAATTAAAGCTAACAATTGCTTCATAAGAATTGTTTCCTTTTGTAACAAAAGACTTGGGTTTTGTGTACGAAAAATCGGCGATCCGACGAAAAAATCTTACTCTGACAAATGTGTCGAGTAAAGTTTAAATTACAAAAAGTAGTCTTTTGTATCAAGCTATCAGAAAATGACCACGGTTTTAGCAATCGAAACAAGTTGTGACGAAACTGCCGTTGCAATTGTAAAAAATCGTTACATTTTGAGTAGTATTGTTGCTTCTCAAATCGACATTCACCAAACCTATGGCGGAGTCGTGCCAGAAGTGGCATCGCGCCAGCATTTACAGGCAATTAATCCCTGTATTGCCCAAGCTTTGGAAGAAGCTAAAGTAAATTGGGAAGAGATCGATGGCGTTGCGGCGACTGTCGCGCCAGGATTAATCGGCGCGTTAATGGTGGGGGTAACAGCAGCAAAAACCCTAGCAATCTTACACCAAAAACCGTTTATTGGCGTGCATCACCTTGAAGGTCACATTTATGCGACTTATTTAAGCGATCGCGACCTACAACCGCCATTTTTGTGTCTTTTGGTTTCTGGCGGTCACACGAGTTTGATTTATG
>JALOOL010000498.1 GCA_025454425.1 Hydrococcus sp. Prado102
TGCCCCAGGACAGTTAACCGCATCTCCAGGCTATCAAACCCTTAACGGCGATTTAAATACGTCTCAAAAACAATTGCTGCGTCAGTTAACTATCCCGCTGCAACAAGATAAAGAATCAATTGGTTATCTGCAAGTTGCGGCTTATTTAAATCCCATCCAAGACAGTCTTACTCAGCTACGGCTGTTTTTGTCGATTGGAGTTCCTTTAACGCTGGGTTTAGTGGGTTTATTTGGATGGGTTTTGGGCGGGGTAGCCATGCAGCCTACTCGACGCGCCTACGAGCAATTACAACGCTTTACAGCCGATGCCTCTCACGAATTGCGAGCGCCTGTAGCGGCGATTTTGAGTAATGCTCAAGTGGGTTTGTTGGCATCGGTTGACGATACCGTACAACAGAGACAGCGATTGGAAAATATCGTTTATAGTACCAAGTCAATGAGCGCCCTAATTAATAATTTGTTATTTTTGGCGCGCCATCAAGGACGATTGAATCCACAAGATTTGAAAGAGATCGATATAGTCGTTCTAATGCAATCTTTGGTCGATGAATATAAAACCCTAACGCAAGAATTAAATTTAAATTTTATTGTTCATCTACCACCAGCGCCAGTCAAACTCAAGGTTGACCCAGATTTATTAAAACAAGCACTCAAAAATTTACTCGATAATGCCTGCAAATATACTGCGTCTGGCGATACTGTTACCTTAAAAGTTTCAACTAAGTTGCGTCGAGCGTTTATTGAAGTAGAAGATAATGGTATTGGTATTCCTGCCGAAGATATTCCTCACATTTTTGAAAGATTTTATCGCGTAGATACGGCGCGATCGCGACAAACGGGCGGATTTGGATTGGGACTTGCGATCGCACAACAAATTATCGAGGCGCATGGCGGTCAAATTACAGTAGAAAGTATCCTCGAAAAAGGAACAAAATTTCAGATCTGTTTGCCCCTCTTTTAAAATAATGTTTTTACATCGGACGTGCTGGATTTAATCTCGATTCGATCGTACTTCGTCTTTGGTATTTTTCTATCTAATTCTAAAGATATTTAGCACCTCGATAGCGCAGTATACACCCTACTGGTATCAGTTTAATTGAGATACCCAATCTGGATCGGTTGTATTTATAGTAGTTACGTAGGGTTGTTCTCTTTCGCTGAATGGTTCGGTTGTAGCTTGTTGACGAACGAGCAAATCGACAGTTGCGTCGGAAATATCGTTGGTTCGTTGGGAAATGCGATCGCGCAATACTTCTATGGTCGCAGTACAATAAATAATTCGCAAGGGAATATTGTTAGACTGCGCGTAATTAATTGCAGGTTCTCTCAAGTTTTGGCGATCGTATTTTGCATCCAAAATAACAGAAAATCCTTGAGATATTAGCATTTTCCCCAATTCTAATAAGCGAGCGTAAGTTTTCTGGCTCATCTGTGGGGTGTATAATTCTTCTGAAGCGCGATCGCCTACATAAATTCCTGCTAAATGTTTGCGAACTGCATCGGAACGAATATGAATTGCATTGATGTGTTTAGCTAATTTTCTGGCAACAGTACTTTTTCCCGAACCAGATAATCCAGACATCAAAATAAGTTGTCCCTGGCTAGTTTTAGTATACTCCCAAGCAAGGCGATAATAATCGGCTGCTATTTTAATTGCACTTTGTTTATCTTCCTCAGAAATAGCGCGATCGTCTAATAATAATGAATTAACTTTTGCTCTTACATATGCCTGACGGCTTAGGTATAGCGGTAGGACTTGTAACCCTTCCCAGTCGCCTGTTTGTTCGATGTAAGTATTAAGAAAAAGATTGCCAAAATCTTTTTTTTTCCTCGCATCTAAATCCATAACCGTAAAAGCGACATCATACATGACATCGACAAATCGAAATGATTCGTTAAATTCAATTCGGTCAAAAAGTTGAATTTTATCGTGCCAGAAACAGATATTTTTTAAATGTAAATCGCCATGACATTCTCTAATCTTGTCATTGTCTTGGCGTTGTTTAAATAAAGCTTTTTGATCGAACAAAAAGGCATCAGTAAATTTTTTTGTTTCTTGATATTGTTTTTGTGTTTGTGCAATTCCAATATATTTCTTAGTGCGCTCGTAGTTTTCATCGATCGCACTTTTAATTTTATCAATCTCTCCAAAGCTACGAATATATTCATTACTAATAGTTTGTGAGTGAAAGTGAGCCACAACTTTACCTAACTCTTCGATATGTTCTTCTGTAAGTTTTCCTCGCTCAAACAGATTAAGCAAAAGGGTTTCTTGGGGAAACTGATTCATTTTGAGAACGTATTCTACAGGGTTCCCCGTTCCTTCTAAGATAAACCGATCTCCAGTTTGAGTAATTGGCAAAACTTCAAGATAAATATCGGGTGCAATGACTCGATTCATGCGTAGTTCTTCATTTAAAAAGTGTTGTCGCTTGTCAAGAGAAGAAAAATCTAAAAAACCAAAATTAACCGATTTTTTGAGTTTATAAACATAATCTCCAGTTAGAAAAACTGAGGAAGCATGGGTTTGAATTAATTGAATGGGTTCTCGAACCGGATGGGGATAAAACTCCGGTGTCTGCATCTGTTTTACGAGAGGGGAAAGAGCAACAGACATAATTTGAAGTACAATATTCGTTCGATCGCGATCGCGCTTACTTTCTCGGTTTAACATACAAATATAAATTTTTGCATGGTTAGAATTGTTATTTTCGGAAATTCAGGAGCGGGGAAAACAAGTTTGGCTAAGGCTTTGGCGAGTTTTTATAAGATAAAATATCTCGATCTCGATGCGATCGCTTGGCAAACCGACCAACCAGGTGTAAGAGCGACTTTTGAAGATAGTAAACGCGAGTTGCTAAAATTTATTAAAAACTCGGATAGTTGGATTATTGAGGGATGTTATACCTTCCTATTGAGAGAAGCAATAGCTTATTGTACTGAAACGATCTTTTTGAATCCTGGTATTGAAGTTTGCGTAGAGAATTGCAAGGCGCGACCTTGGGAACCCCACAAATATCCTAACCTAGAAGCTCAAGATAAAAACTTACAAATGCTAATAGCGTGGGTGAGAGAGTATGAAAATAGAGATGACGAATTTTCCCTGCGAAAACATCGTCAATTGTTTGATTCTTATATGGGAAACAAAGTTGAATATAACTCGAATTTAGAAGTTTATAATCGAGTAAATTCAACAATACCAAAATAGTTTAAGTAAAGTTTGACACTTCTGCCATATAAAATCTCGACAGGAATTATAATTGATGATTTAGCGCGAT
>JALOOL010000174.1 GCA_025454425.1 Hydrococcus sp. Prado102
CGAAGAATTCTTGAGAGAGCTAAAAATCATCGAGCAGAACCTCAAAGAAACCAGTTTAAGCTGTCAAGAGTTAAATAGTTTAATCTGTCAAGTCGAAGTCTACGGCTTTAACCTGACTCAACTCGACTTTCGTCAAGAATCTTCGCGTCACGCAGAGGCGATCGAAGAGATTGCCGAGTACCTGCAAATTCTCCCCAAACCTTACAGCGAACTTACAGAAGACGAGAAAATCGATTGGCTGGTGCAAGAACTCCGTACCCGTCGCCCGTTGATTCCTCAAGAGATGCCATTTTCCCCAAGAACCTGCGAAACTATCGAAACCTTGCGGATTTTCAAACAGTTGCAGGGCGAATTTGGTTATGAAATTTGCCAAACCTACATTATCAGCATGACCAACGACGCTAGCGATGTTCTAGAAGTCATGCTATTGGCGAAAGAAGCCGGATTGTACGACTCGGCGACTGGTATCTCGACGGTACGAATTTCACCCCTATTTGAGACGGTAGACGACCTTAGACGAGCGCCAGAGGTTATGAGAGCGTTGTTTAAGATCCCTCTCTATCGGGCAGCACTAGCAGGAGGCTATAACGAAATCGAGATTCCAGAATTTCGGGCTAACCTTCAAGAAATCATGGTCGGTTACTCGGATAGTAATAAAGATTCTGGTTTCCTCAGCAGCAATTGGGAAATTCATAAAGCGCAGAAAGCTTTACAGAAAGTCGCTCAAGAATATGATGTCATCCTAAGACTGTTTCACGGTCGCGGCGGTTCGGTCGGTCGCGGCGGCGGCCCTGCTTATGCTGCTATATTGGCACAGCCATCCTCAACCATCAACGGACGCATTAAAATTACCGAACAAGGGGAAGTCCTCGCTTCTAAATATTCTTTGCCAGAACTCGCGCTTTATAACTTAGAAACGATGACTACGGCTGTCATTCAATCGAGTTTATTAGGAAGCGGGTTTGATGACATTGCTCCGTGGAACGAGATTATGGAAGACTTGGCGAGTACGGGGAGAAAAGCCTATCGTTCCTTGGTTTACGAAGAACCCGATTTTATCGATTTCTTTTTGTCGGTAACGCCTATTCCAGAAATCAGCCAACTACAAATAAGCTCTCGTCCCGCCAGACGTAAAAGCAACCAAAAAGATTTGAGTACGTTGCGAGCTATTCCTTGGGTCTTTAGTTGGACGCAAAGCCGCTTTCTTTTGCCTGCTTGGTACGGGATAGGGACGGCTTTACAAGGCTACATCGCTCCCGAACCCGAAGAAAATCTTAAATTACTGCGCTATTTTTATTTCAAATGGCCGTTTTTTAAGATGGTTATCTCTAAAGCCGAAATGACACTGGCTAAAGTCGATTTAGAGATTGCCCATCACTACGTCCGCGAACTGTCAAAACCAGAAGATAGAGAGCGTTTCGAGCGCGTTTTCGAGCAAATCGCTCAAGAATATCGTTTATCGTGCGATTTAATTTTGAAAATAACAGGACACAAGCGATTGCTAGATGGAGATCCTAACTTACAGCGTTCCGTTCAGTTACGCAATAGTACGATCGTGCCGTTAGGATTTTTGCAAGTGTCTCTGCTCAAACGCCTTCGTCAATACGGCGATCGCGCTGCGTCGGGAGTTATTCATTTTCGTTACTCTAAAGAAGAGTTATTGCGCGGCGCTCTTTTAACGATTAATGGCATTGCTGCCGGAATGCGTAATACTGGCTGAGTTTAATTCGTAATTCGTAATTCGTAATTATAGAGATGGGAAAGGCATAAGAGACAAGGAGACTTTTTCAGTTATCGGGAAATTTGGGTTTAAAACCCCGTCATAAGAAGGACGGCTTTTCTTGGTCTAGGATATATTTTTTGAGAACCTCAATTGGAAATAAATTTCTACTGAACTCCATAACCTCCTCTCTCACTAATCTGCTGCAAGACTTGGGCGCACGCCATGCGCCCCTACACTACTGAACTCCTGTACTACGGGCGTTGGCGTAGCCTTCTCCAAAGGAGTACGACCGTTCGCCCGTACTAAACTCCTGAACTACTAAACTAGTGTAAAGACCTCTCCGAATCGCGTCTCTACTGAACTACTTTCCTCCTGAACTCCTGAACTCCTGATAACTGATATGGCACTCAAATTACAGTACGACAAGATTAATTGGAACGATGCGGAAGTCGCAGAAGCTTTAAAAAGATATCGCGAAACAATTGATGCTTCGTCTCCGTTGGTGAAAGGAATCGATAAAGAGTTTACCCAGGCGGAAAAAGAAACTAGACAAAAAGAATTTTTTGCAATTCTTGAAAAATATAGAGTTAAATAAAACTTGTAGCTTTCGGGCGATTTTAATTTTATATCTGGTTTCGATCTGATGGAAATTCAACAAGCTTTGTCGTTTATTCTAAAACTTCTGCTTTTCCTGTTGACGAGTATTATCGGTGTTTTTGTGTTTTTGAAAGCGAGATCCGAGCGACTTCAAGCTAGCAGACCAACCAAAACAGTTGGAATGACAAAAACAAGTCTCGATTCGGCATTTGCTCTTACTCGAACTAAAACTCAATCTCCCGCCGTCGAGAAAACAGTCTTAAAAGCTCCAGCAACGAGCCAGTCCAAACCCGTCAATATTCAGCCGCCAAAACAGGTATCAATTCCCATTACCGTTCGAGCAAGCGAACAAGCAGAGCTATTTGAATTAATTGATGCCAAAACTCATCCCGACAGCCAAATTCGCCAATCGGTAGCTGAATCTCTCGGAAAACTGGTGGCAGAGAAACGAATAAAGCCACAAATGCAACAAACTATTGCCGTGTTGGGGCAATTATGTCAAGATAGCGATCCAAAAGTCCGTCAAGCGGCTGCGATCGCGCTTGGAGAAAGTAAATCAGCAAAAGCACTACCCTATCTTAAAAGAGCGTTGCGGGATTTTGATAGCGATGTCGTCAAAAGCGCCAGTGCTGCGATCGCACAATTTAAGAACTATCCCGTCGCTCCCAAGGTGAAGCCAGCCGCGAAAAAGCGATCGACTAAATCAGTGACCAGTGACCAGTGACCAGTTATCAGTTTCATCAATACTTTCGACTTTCGACTTACGTCTTTCGACTTCAAAATAAGCCATTCTCTGTGTCGCAGACAACGCGAAAACCAATAACGCTCGACTTTGAATCGGGTTCGCAGCAATCTCGATAAGCCGAACGGCAGTTTCTCGGATAAGATAGCCAAAATCCCCCGCGAATGACGCGCTCTTGTGCTTCATCCTCATCTAACCAAGCGCTGCCGTCGGTTGGCGCATCGTTGTAGTCTTCATGCCAACCATCAATGCACCACTCGTTAATATTTCCGTGCATATCGTATAATCCAAAGGCATTAGCTACGCCAAATAAACCAACGGGAGTAGTTCCTTCTGGATATCGATCTTTTGATTGCGATCCATAACTGTTAACGAGATGTTTTGGTAAACTCCTGCCAAAATGAAAGCGGCTGTTGGTATGCGCTCGACAGGCATATTCCCATTCGGCTTCTGTTGGCAGTCGATAGTGTTTGCCTGTTAATCTCGACAGTCGCCAACAAAATTCGATCGCTTCATACCAGGAGACTCTCTCGACTGGACGGTCGTCGCCTTGATATTTTGAGGGGTTAAGATCGAGTACTAGTTCGACTGGTGGCATTGCTGCTACTACTTGCCACTGTGCTTGAGTGATGGGATATTTCCCCATAAAGAAGGATTTGAGCGCTACTTGACGTTCGGGTTTTTCGCTGTCGTAAGCTTCTTTTTCTAGATCGGGCGATCCCATCATAAAGGTTCCTTCGGGAATTGCCACCATTTCTAGGAAGCGATCGGCTCCTAAATTTTCTTTAAAGTAATAACCTTGAGAGCGGCTGAGTTTGAGTTCTCCTGCTTGTGACTTTACGGTCGCCATATCAAATTCAAATTCTTGAGTGTTCATTGTGGGTTAGGGATCGACCGACGATCTAAAGCTTGCACTTTATTTTTCTAGCTAAATTCAGGAAGCAATAACTCATCAGTGATGCTTAGCTTTCTCTAGATTCAATCTGCACGATTTAATAATGTTTTCTTAACCTTTCCATACGCTTTAAAAATTAGCTTGGCTGTCTTCTTGAAAAATTAATTTTTTCGGCAGTTTTTTATTCCTAATTTTAGTTTAATCTACTGGAAGTTCAGAGGGCATCGTAAAAACACCTAATTTTTAAATGTCATTTTACCTAAATTTCTATAAATTTAAACTTCATAAATCCGTATATTTGCGTAGACGATTTTAAGGTAAAGAAGTATTAAAAACTTGACAAAGTTTAACGATTTGAGTTTGCAAAGTAGGAAGGGCGATCGCGCCGCGTTTGAGGCTAAACTCTAGCTCTAACAAGATAGGTAAAGTAGCAAGAAGTTGGCGCGAAGAAAGCGCTTGAATTTGTTTTCGCATGATGAAAATTCGTTTGGGATTGTGAATTTCTGCGGCGATCGCGATCGCTTTCTCGTCTCTTTCTCCAGCTTCGAGATTTAATTTAACAATTCCCCAAGTCCGAAACTGTCCGACTAGAGTTGCAACGATTTTTAAAGCGGGTTCGTTACTGTTAAGGAGAGCGGTAACTAATTCTAGCGCGGTATCGACCTTGCCTTTGCTAATTGCTTCAGCCAACTGCAAGCTATTTTGAGTCGTTGCATTGACTAATCTGGCAACAAGGTCACTATTTACTGGTGTCGTTGCGTCTGCGATATAAATGCTTAATTTTTCTAACTCGCTCCATAATTGTCTGGTATTATTACCAACTAATTCGGCTAAAAGTTCGCTAGCAGCAGGCGCTAACTTAACACCGACTTGCTTAGAAACTCGATCTACATTCGCAATCAGTTCCTCGGTTTTCCAAGGCGGAATCGAGGAGAATTCTTGAAACTCTGTATATTCACGGAGAAGTTTTGTAGATTTGAGTCGGGAGTCCGGTTTTTTACTCGAAGTCAGCACAAGATGAGAATGAGAAGGAATGGCACTTAAGGTTTGTTGCAAGCGAGACAACAGCGCTTCAGGACATTGCTGAGCGATGGTTGTCTCAATTAACCAAATCAACCGTCCTCCCATCCCAAAAACAGGAGTCATGGCCCGATCTAATGCCTGTATTGTTGCATCTGATTCATCGCCAGAAATCTTATCGTAGTTAAATTGAACCCAATGGGGATCGAGGACATGGTTTTGCAATCGTTTGACTTCATGGGCGATCGCAAAATCATCGTCTCCCCAAAAAAAATAAATTGGCATGGTAAGGAATTATGAATTATGAATTATGAATTCTGAGAACAGTTAGATTAGAGAAAATGAGTATAGTCACTTATAGAGGAAGTTAGATTGGACGAAACTTATCAAAATTATGTTAATCGGATGGCAAGACTAACCTTGCCATCTACCTACGAGACTCAACTACAACATATTCAAAAGTCTCCTAAATTTAAAGAAGGAACTCCCGTTCCTTTTCCTGGTTTTAGCGCGATCGCGCCACTCGCAGAAAATGATTCGCATAATTCAACTTTCTATAGTCACCTGGAAACTATTCAACAGCAGCTACTAGAACAACTCGACCCAGGGTTATTCGTTCCTATTCCTGCTAAGAATTTTCATCTAACCATAGCCGATCTAATCTGGGATAGCGCCTACAAAGACTTGACGGCAAAAAATCCCGATTTCGATCTCCAACTCCAAAAATATCTTCGCGAAAGTTTTCATAATTACAAACAGACGGTCTTACCCAGCACTTCGGGTCAATGGCAACTGCTTGGTTTAGTTATGTTACCTCGCGCCTTAACGGTCGGTTTAGTGCCAACAGATGAGGCAGATTACGAGAAAATCATCCAGTTGCGACGCTCGATTTATCAAAATTCTAATTTAATTTCATTAGGAATCGAACAGCAATATTATCTGACGGGTCACGTAACGCTAGGATATTTTGGGGATATTCGGAGCGATTTAGATCGCGATCGCATCGTTAAAATTCTTAGTGATTTTAACGATCGCTGGTTGGAAAGCGAACCCCAATTTTTAACGATCGATCGGGTACAATTGCACAAATTTAACGATATGACGCGCTATTGGCGAGAACCTGATTGGCCCGTCGTTGAATTGTAAGCTAAAACGCATTTTAGTTGGTTGGTTGGGGAGGCGCGGATGCCGAAGGAATTCGGCATGTTGAGCGCCGTTGAGCCAGCACGCAAAAAGGGGTTTCTCCAAGTGAAGCGACTGGCGTTTGAGGTACGTTGGCGTTAGCTTGTCGTAAGGGATAACCCAACACGGCTTTTTTTACTCACGCTCCAGGCGCAGAGGAGGAAAAGAGATATTTTAGTAGTTAGTAAAAACTTAATTGGTTCTTCAGTACTTAATATGCTAAAAGACAGAAAACTTCTCAAAAAATCTTGAGAAATATCGCTCGATATTTCTCTCAATCCTCGCACTAGATTGACATGACAGTTTGATTATTAGCTGATAAGAGAGAAGAACAGAAATTGAGACGCGATGAAGAAACATGACCACAAAAGCTGAGAGGAAACTGCTGAGTGAGCTACTGAATCTTGAAAGAATCAAAGTAGCTGGTTATAGTCAGCATGAGGGGATAGGAATAATTTTACATCTCGAAGCAGAAAACTCTGAAGGGACTTGTCCACGTTGTCATAGTAAAAGTCATAGATTACATCAAAATCATCGCTATATAGTAAAAGATTTACCTTGGGGTGAGAAGCCAGTATTTTTAGAAATCAACCGACGACAGTTTAAATGTAAAAAATGCCGAAAACCATAAGCGCGAAGAACTAGATTTTCTTAGGAAAAGAAGAACTTATACCAAACGACTCGCCCAAAAGATCGTCCAAGAAGTTTTAGAAAACGAGATTCACAGCGTCGCCAAAAAAGGAATTGTCACAACCGAAGAAATAGAAAGTTTGAACAAACAAATGACTGGTTGGTCGGGCTGGAAGAACTTGGTATGTGGCTATCAAGCGCCCAACAATATTTTCCCAAGAGTCACAAGACTATTTTTCGTTGGCTTGACGAAATTATTGCTTACTTTGACAACCGAACTACCAGCGGCGTTGTTGAGGGAATCAATAATAAACTAAAACTGATTAAACGAGCGGCTTATGGATTTAGAAACTTTGATAATTTCCGAGTTCGATGTTTACTTAATTGGCATTTTAACTCCTAATTCAGCATATTAAGTACTGAAGAACCAATTAAGTACTGAAGAACCAAAATTAAAGGTATAATTGCGTTTTTTTTAAGACTCTCGCGTTCTACTTCAATATGCTAAATGCAAGCTACTGTTTAAAGCTTTCATTACTTAATTTTTTAATAGGTAGTCTTCAGCTATTAGTTTAAGTTTGTCTCTTTCTAAAATCAAGCGAGCGATGAATTCCTTTAGTGTTTAAATAATAATTGTAGGATGGGTTGAGGTAACGAAACCCATCCTACAAGAGCGCGATCGCATTAAGCCTGTGTTATGCTATCAACAAGTATATATAAACAGCTATGACTGCTTTAGTACGAGAACTTTTAGATACTTTTGACCGCTTAACAGACGCAGAGCGATTAGATTTGGTATTAGAGATTCTGAAGCGGACGGCATACTTAGATTTTCCTCCCTTGTCTGATGAAGATTTAGTCATGAATGCTGAGAGACTTTTTTTAGAATTAGACGAACAAGAAGCTCTGTATGAGTAGCATTGCTCGTAGTGAAGTGTGGCTAGTCGATCTAGGTTATGTAGCGAAAGTTAGACCATGTTTAGTAATTAGTATTCCTGTTCTAGATCGCGATCGTGCTTTAGTTACCTTAATTCCACATACAACAAGTCCGCGCGGTTCTAGATTTGAAGTGCAAATCAAAGCTAAGTTCCTTCGAGAAGGAGCCTTTGACGTACAAAACATCATCACAATTCCTCATGCAAAGCTCTTACGCAATATTGGGTAGTTTGACATCCGAGCAAATGGTAGAAGTTGAGAATGTACTGCTTTTCTGGTTGGGGTGCGTTAGAGAAAATTATACTGAAGAAGAGTAGTTCATACTCCGATTATGCGATCGCATAATCGGAGTGCTAATAAATTTTTTATTTCAAATCGCTCGCCTTTTTTTAAAAGCATCTCTTATATTTTATTTAAATAAGTTAGATGCAATCTAAAGAAAAGCCTTAGATGATGGGTTTCGTCCCTCAACCCATCCTACAAAGATCGCGATCGCACTCTTAAAAATATTCTCATAAAATCATTTGTCTATTCAATGCGATCGCCGATTTAAAGCTTTCATTACCTAATAACGCAGAAGCAGGCTAATCTAGAAGCGTATAGCGATCGCAGCCTAAAACTTATCTCAATGGAACTCAACCCCATTCCCAAGCGCCTTCGCCTTTGGATTAAATCTCTACACTTCGGACGCAGATCTGTCGATACTCGCTATGCAATGCTAGAAGCTTGCATCATCGGAATTTTGTCAGCTTTTGCCGCTTTATTGCTCAAAAAAGGCGTTGGTTGGTTGGGAGGATGGCGCATTCAAGTCGCGCATCAGTATCCCGCCTGGTTAGTTTTACCTGCGATTGGTTTAACCTTTGGATTGCTGGCGGGTTGGCTATTGCAGGCGTATTCCCCCGCTTCGTCGGGTGGCGGAATTCCCCAAGTGAAAGCAGCTTTGGCTCGCTATCCCATTCCTTTATCGCTTAAGGTTGCTATATTTAAAATAATCGGGACGACGCTGATTTTGGGAGCGGGTTTTACTCTCGGTCGTCGCGCGCCTACCGTTCACATTGGTGCAGCATTAGCAGCACAATTAAGCAGTTGGATTCCTACAACTCCCGAACATCGCCGTCAGATGATTGCAGCGGGTGCGGCGGCGGGGTTGGCGGCGGGATTTAATACGCCAATTGCGGGGGTTCTTTTCGTCGTCGAAGAGTTGATGCGCGATGTCTCGGATGTCACCCTAGAAACGGCAATTGTAGCTTCTTTTACGGGTGCGGTCGTTTCTAGACTCTTGGATTCTGCGGATCTTAACCTTCCTGCTAGTTGGCTGAGCGATCGCGCTAGCAGTTTTACGGCTCCTGAAATACCATTTTATCTATTTTTAGGCGCGATCGCGGGGATTTTAGGCGCTCTCTTCAATCAAGGAATGATGTTTAGCTTCTGGGTTAACCGTCGCGTTGGTTTGCCTTTAGCTTGGCGAATTGGCTTGGTTGGCTGGGTTTCTGGGATGATTATCGCCTTTTTGCCGCCTTTCTTTCAAGATAATTCGGGATTGCGCGAGTTTTTGGTTTATGGCGGGTTATCTTGGCGAGATATCGCGATCGCATTCATCGCTCATTTCGTCCTAACTATTTTGGCATACAGTACGGGTGCGCCAGGAGGACTATTTGCACCCGCGTTGGTGATGGGTTCTGCTTTAGGATATTTAGTCGGCGACATGGCAAACTGGCTATCGGGAGTTAGCGCCGAATCGACCTATGCTTTAGCAGGGATGGGAGCCTTTTTTACCGCAGTTGGGAGAATTCCTGTAACGGCGATTGTTATCGTTTTTGAAATTACGGCTGATTTTAATCTGGTATTGCCTTTAATGGTAACTTGTGCGGTTTCCTATCTCGTGGCAGAAAGTATCTCGCGCGGTTCGATTTACGAACATTTACTCAAAACCAGCGGAATAAAAGTCAATAAGCAACCAGAATCGCCGCGCAACGATTTCCTCAATAAATTAACGGCGGTCGATGTCATGCAGTCGCAGGTAGAGACGTTAGAAAGCGAGTTAACCTTAGATGAAGTCATGCTAGCAATTTCTCGTTCTCATCATCGCGGTTTTCCAGTTGTGACGCAAGGAAAATTAGTTGGGATTATCACTCAAAGCGATTTAGCTGACTCGAACGAGCGATCGCCCACAACGCTCCTAAAACAAATTATGACACCGAATCCCATAACGGTGCAGCCAGATACTTCTTTAAGCAACGTATTATACTTACTCAACCGCTATCAATTGTCTCGCTTGCCTGTCACCCAAGCAAACAAACTAGTCGGAATTATTACTCGCACCGATATCATTCGCAGCGAAGTCAAGCAACTTAACGAAGGAACCGAACGCGCCTCAAAACCTTCTCCTTCTTATGTCGTCTATCAAACTCGTTCCCCGGCGTTAGGAAAGGGAAGAATCTTACTTCCTCTCGCCAATCCTCAAACAGCACCCGCCTTGATGAAAGTCGCTGCCGCGATCGCACGTTACCATCAATACGAGTTAGAATGCTTGCAAATTATTAAAGTTCCCAAGCATACCTTCCCTTCAGAAGCTTATGTTAATACGCAAGAAAGCCGCAAATTACTTTATCGCGTCGAAAGGTTGGGTCGTCAGTTAAAAGTTCCCGTTCATACCCAAATTCGCGTTACACAAGATAGAGTAGAGGCAATTTTAGAAACCATCGCCGAACGAGAAATTACACTTCTTTTGATGGGATGGAAAGGGAATACCTCGACTCCTGGCGCAATTTTTGGCAACTTGGTAGATAGAGTCGTTCATAAAGCGCCTTGCGAGTTGATGTTAATTAAGTTAGGGACTCATCCCTATGCTTATCCTAAATCACTCGATCGCGATGCAACTTGGTTGATTCCGATGGCAGGCGGCCCAAACGCCAAACGCGCGATCGAATTGTTACCAGGACTAACTAGCTTGTATTCTGGTTCTAATCCCAAATTATTGCTATGTCAGGTTTATTCTCCTGAAACACCCGATATTGACTGTTCTTTAATCGAACAATCCACTGATTATCTTCATCAGAACCTGTCACTTCCCGTCAGACCAATTGCCGTGCGTTCTCGTTCGGTTTCTGAAGCCATTATTCGTTTAGCGAATGAAGAAAGATGCAATACAGTCGTGTTGGGAGCCAGTCGCGAAGGATTATTACAACACGCCCTTCATGGTAACATTCCCGAAGCGATCGCTAATGGGATTGAAGGGACAACTATTTTAGTCAGAGGTGCGATTGAATAAAAGTCGAAAGTCGAAAGTCGGAAGTCGAAAGTCAGAAGTTTCCTCTTGATATGGAAAAAGCTATTGCTAAACTAATCCACAACAGTTTTAATAGTTGGGCGATCGTTTTCATCTGATTTTTTTGTTTAAATCCTGATTTTAGTTTAAAAAATCACTCGATTTTTGTAGTATGTCAAATAGGTTGAGATGAGGGGCAAAACCCATTGCAAAATATTATTTTGTCAAGCTTCACTCCGGCTGTATATTTGTATTATAATGTATTATATAATGTTCGCTCTGGTTAGGTGCGATCGCATCTGTGTAATTAAACCTCGATAGACTCAGGTTTTGGCAAATCACGCTAAGCGCGGAAAAAATTGCGATCGCGTCTGTAAAAAGCAATAGAAGATTTAAACTTTTAGGAGGAATTCAAAATCGATGGGGTTTTGCTAAATTGTGAATTAATTCCCCGCTCGCTAAAGGCACAAGCGTTAACAGTTATTAGTTATCGGTGTAGATGTAAACAATCTCAACACTCAAGCAGAAGCGATCGCGTGGTGGGAGAATTTAATTAGTACGGGAGGTGAGGAGATAATCATTGCATCTTTCGATTTTGTGTACCACGGTACACAAAATTTGATGGGGTATCCAACCCAATCTCCAATTCCCCATTTCTAAAAACAAAATTGATTACTATAGAAGGGTGAGCCATCTGTACTACCCATTGCATTCTCTTAAAGAAGGAAACTGGTTTAAGCTGATCTGTGGAGCAAGCTTTCAAGACCTTCCTGCCATTCGCAGCCTTGCTTTGGCATACACTCTAGCAGGAGCCGATTGCATCGACGTGGGAGCCGATCGCGCCGTCATTACTGCGGCAAAAGAAGGAATTGCAGCAGCCAAAATACTGGAGCGAGAAGCAAAGGCAAAAGGCTTGAATTACAAGGGTTCGCCCTGGTTAATGGTCAGCTTAAACGATGGAGAAGATCCTCATTTTCGCAAAGCAGAATTCGATTCAACTCAATGTCCTTCCGACTGTCCTCGTCCTTGCGAAACGATTTGCCCCGCCGATGCGATCGCTTTTTGGGAGATGGATCGATTTGGAGTATTAGATTCGCGTTGCTATGGCTGCGGTCGCTGTCTGCCCGTTTGTCCGAGTCAACTTATTGTAACTCGTTCTTACGTCTCAACGCCCAACGCGATCGCGTCATTACTTCAAGAGATGGAAATCGATGCCATTGAAATTCATACCAAAGTCGAACATCGAGAAGATTTTCCCAGATTGTGGAGTGCGATCGCGCCTTGGTGCGATCGATTAAAACTTCTGGCGATTAGCTGTCCAGACCACCCAGAATTAATCGATTATTTGCATTACCTCTATGAACTAATTTCACCCCTACCCTGTCCCTTGATTTGGCAAACTGACGGTCGTCCTATGAGTGGCGATATTGGCAAAGGAACCACCAAAGCTGCGATCGGACTGGCACAAAAAGTTTTAGATGCTCGTTTGCCGGGTTACGTTCAACTCGCAGGCGGGACTAATGCTCATACCGTATCTAAACTGCGATCGATGGGATTGTTGGGAACGTTTGGAGTTCAAAATTATTTCCCATCCCAACAAGTATCCGGCGTTGCCTACGGTAGTTATGCCAGGACTATGCTTGCGCCAATTCTAGACCGATTAGAAACCGCACGATTAGAAGATTGTCCGGGGTTGCTTTGGCAAGCAGTCGCTCAAGCTGACTCGTTAGTCTCCCAACTCAAATCCACCGAATTTTTGCAATCCTCACCCTAATTAGCCTTGACTAAGGCTAAGTTGTTATGTTAGACCCCAAAGCAAGCAACTTTTTAACACAACCGAATTTATCAGTACAATCCTTGTCATTGATGCCAGAAAACTTTCCTTCCCACCGGATGCAAATAACAGACGATTTAAATAAATTGTTGGAAATACTACCGCAAAAAATTCGTACTAAAATCGAGCAGCATCCACAGCAAGATAGATTAGTTGAAGTGGTAATGGATTTGGGAAGGCTTCCAGAGGCTCGTTTTCCAAATGAAGCCGTTTATCTGGGCGATATTCCTGTCTCCAAGGAAGACTTGCTCTATTCTATCGATCGCGTGGGAGCGTTTAGCGGCGACAATCGAGCGGGAATCGAACGCACCTTACATCGTATCAGTGCCATTCGCAACCGCACCGGAGAAATTATCGGTTTGACCTGCCGCGTCGGTCGTGCGGTTTTTGGTACGATTAAAACCATTCGCGACCTGGTAGAAACCGGAAAATCGATTCTCCTTTTAGGTCGTCCCGGCGTTGGTAAAACAACGGCTTTGCGAGAAATTGCAAGAGTGTTGGCAGACGAACTCAACAAGCGAGTGGTGATTATCGACACTTCCAACGAAATTGCTGGCGATGGCGATATTCCTCACCCCGCTATCGGTCGCGCGCGGAGAATGCAAGTTGCTCGTCCTGAATTGCAACACCAGGTCATGATCGAGGCAGTGGAAAACCATATGCCAGAAGTCATCGTGATCGATGAGATCGGAACCGAACTCGAAGCATTAGCCGCTAGAACCATTGCCGAACGCGGAGTACAATTAGTGGGAACCGCTCACGGCAACCGATTGGAAAATTTAATCAAAAACCCAACGCTTTCGGATTTGGTGGGAGGCATTCAAGCAGTTACGCTAGGCGATGACGAGGCGAGACGGCGAGGTTCTCAAAAAACCGTTTTAGAGCGTAAAGCGCCGCCAACCTTTGAAATAGGCGTGGAAATGCTCGAACGTCAGCGCTGGGTGGTTCACGAAGACGTAGCCAACACGATTGACGAGTTGTTGCGGGGAAGAGAACCCATACTACAAATCAGAACCATCGACGAGAATGGCGAAGTGACCATTACTCAAGAAATGCCCGAATCAAACGTAACGCCTTTAGTAAAAAATACGGCTTCCGTGACCGCTCCGCCGCGTCCTGGAGGTTGGCGAGCGTCGGGTAGGATGGTTCCCGTATCGTCGTTTGCCGCGCCTGGGAATGGTGCTAAGAGCGAGTTCGATCGAATGCTAGACGAGTCTTGGTATCAAAAAGAAAAGTCCTCGGAAAAGGTTCGCATCCCCGGCCCTAATGGAGAAGATTGGCCCGTCTACGTCTATCCTTATGGTGTCGGACGCTCTCAAATCGAGCAAGCGATCGATATACTCAATTTACCCGTAGTCATTACGAAGGATATGGAAAGTGCCGATGTGGTTTTGGCATTGCGATCGCACGTGAAAAGTCATTCTAAGCTGCGACAAATTGCTAGAGCGCGTCAGATTCCCATTCATGGCATTAAATCCAATACGATTCCGCAAATTACCCGCGCTTTGCGGCGAATTTTAGGAATGGACGACCCCAACATTCCAGAGGCGACCGATTTGCGTTTATTTACTCGCAGCGGTAGCGATGATGAAATAGAAGCGCTCGAAGAAGCGAGACTAGCAGTAGAACAGATTGTTATTCCTACCGGACAACCTGTAGAATTATTGCCGCGATCGCCTAAAATTCGTAAAATGCAACACGAACTCGTAGAACACTATCGTCTTCAATCCGATAGTTTCGGCGAAGAACCCAACCGCAGATTGCGGATTTATCCAGCTTGATTGTTAAGGGAGAAAAGATAGCGATATTTTCTTGAGTATCTTTTCTCCTATTTTTGCGAGCGCACGATTGCGCCGTCCCAAAAAGCCATCGTGCGATTTCAGATAAAATCCGGGCGATCTCATCAGACACAAGCAAGGAAATGAAAGCTATACTAACAACTAATTTGGATTTTTCCAAAGACTGATTCAACTGTCGTGTAAGTGCAAGCGATCTTGCTGTTACAGAAAAATGAAAGCTTTATCCGTTCCTTTGCAAGACAATCTCAAACAGCAATCTGGACTTATTGCTTTGAGTTCCTATCGAAGCTTAAATGGTTTTGTAATCGAGCATTTTCACGAACCAGAATCCGGTCAAATCGAAGAAAATCACCCATCAGAACATCTAATTTGCCTTAGTTTAGTTCCTCGTCCGATTAAGATCGTACAAACTCAAAATGGACGTGTAGTAGATCGAGGCATTCACAGAAAAGGGGATATCGCGATCGCGCCTGCTGGATTATCAAAATGGCAATGGGAAGGGGAAGATCGCTATCTCGGTCTTAGCTTTTCTACAAGCTTTATTGAAAAAGTCGCGCTCGAAGCACTAGAAACCAACCCCAATCGTCTTTCTCTCGACCCTAAGTTTCGCGTCCGAGATCCGCAAATTCAGCAGCTTGGTATGATGTTACTCTCGGAAATACAAAATGGCGGTTTGGGCGGAGGTCTTTACGTTGAGTCGCTAGCCAATGTTCTGGCGGTGCATTTGCTCAGGAATTATTCTAGCGTCACTTCAAACGTTGCTCCTTACTCGGATGGTTTACCAGAATACCAGCTAGCGCAGGCTATTGAATACATAAACGAGTATTTAAGTCAAGATATTAAACTAACCGATCTAGCGACTTTACTGGATATGAGTCAATTCCACTTTAGTCGGCGTTTTAAGCAGTCAATGGGGATTTCGCCGCATCAATATTTGATCGGACAGCGAGTGGAAAAAGCCAAACAGTTACTTGCTCGTTCCGATTTATCGATCGCTGAGGTAGCGATCGAGTGCGGTTTCAACAGTCAAAGTCACTTGGGTCAGTGGTTCCGTCAATTGACTGGCATGACACCAAAAGCTTATCAGAAGCAAAAATAAATATAGCAATTCTCTTAAAGCTGAGGTACAAAGCTTACAGTTTTAAGGCAGAGGGCAGAGGGCAGAGGGCAGAAGTTGGATTACCTCATAGCTGTAGGAAACGCTATAGATATATTTTTTTAGTATTGCTAAGGCATTTTCTCCAGCACCGAAGGAGGAACCTGAAGTACTTTTATGCGATCGCCCACTCTAAATCTCTTCCCAGACATAAAATACAAACTAATGCTTTGCTGATGTTTTTATAGTTTACAAAGGCTGAAATAAGTTAAGTAATACAAATTGGAACGTATGGGGTATCAATTACGAATTACGAATTATGAATTACGAATTGGAGCGAAGCGACTTGACTAACCCACAAAAAATTTACGATTTGCTTTTAGATTACGCAAACGTACAGACGCAAATAACAGAAATTATCATTGGTTTAACCTGGACGCTTTGCCAAGCAGAGGGAATCGGGTTGTGTATGAGTCCGGGAACGGCAACCCGCACCTTACCTTGGTCGGGGACTTTAGTCGGTCAATCGATCGCTCAGTTAGCGCCTTGGGTGCGATCGTGGGATAGCTATCAAGCTACAGTTGGAATGGCAGCGATTAACGCCGCAATTAATAGTCATTCTGCTTTGCCAGAACAAGCCCAACCAATTGTAGCAAAATCAGCTAATTTAGCTGTTTTTGAGTATTTTTTATCTCAAATTCGCGGCAAACAAGTTTCGATAATCGGTCGCTATCCAGGATTAGAACGCTACGAACAAGAAGTAAATTTTAGCGTCATCGAACTGCAACCGACAGCGAAAGACTATCCTGCTTCAGCAGCAGAATATCTATTACCCGAATCGGAATGGGTATTTTTAACGGCGACTTCAATCCCTAATAAAACCTTTCCTCGTCTGGCTCAACTAGCGAAAAATGCTAAGTTGGTATTGATGGGGCCAACGGTTCCTTGGCTGACAGAATTGGCTGAGTTCGGAGTCGATTATTTAGCAGGAGTGACAGTAACGAATCCACAAGCATTGCGCCAAACCGTAGCAGAAGGCGGCGGCGTTAGAATTTTTGAAACGGGAGTTCAATACCGAGTTTTGAAGTTGTAAGGGTTAGAAAATGAATTTTTATCTCGGTTGTGCTGTTTGGTCTTATAAGGGATGGGTAGGAAACTTTTATCCGCCAAAAAGCCAATCTAAAGACTTTCTCCATTTATATAGCCAGCGTTTGACGACAGTTGAAGGCAATACAACATTTTATGCCGTTCCCGAAGAGAAGACGATCGCGCGATGGGCGATGGAAACTCCCCCTGGATTTAAATTTTGTCTTAAAATGCCCAGAGAGATTACGCACAACGGATTATTAATGCCTTCACTTCAAAGTGCAGTCGCATTTTTGGATAGAATTAGTAAATTGGGCGATCGCGCCGGCCCCGTTTTTCTGCAATTACCCCCCAGTTACAGTCCCGAATACATAGAGGATTTGACCGATTTTTTGAAGGCGCTAGCTAAGGAAACAAAAGCTTTAGCCCTAGAAGTCCGCCATCTAGATTGGTTTAATGAGGTTTATACATCTCGATTAAATAATCTTTTAGAACAATTGGGAATTGCAAGAGTATTGCTCGATACTCGCCCTATCTACGATTCTCCCGACGATCCGCAAATCGCATCCGAGAGACGAAAACCCAAAGTTCCTTTGCATCCTTGCATTACAACTAATTTTACTTTGGTTCGCTTCATCAGTCATCCGCAACCGGAATACAATCAAATTTTTCTCAAAGAATGGGTAGAACAAATCGATTCCTGGTTGCAGCAGAGAACAGAAATCTATTTTTTCGTTCATTGTCCGGTTGAAGAGCGATCGCCATTTACTGCTCGTTCCTTTCAGCAAATGCTACAGAGGCAAGGCGTAAAAGTTCCTGCCCTGCCTTGGGAGGATTTAGAATCTTCTCCCGTACAGCTTCGTCTATTTTAGCGATCTATTTTGTCGGTTTTTATATTATGTCCGTTTAATTAACCATCGTTTCCAAGAAAAGAAAACAATCTGTAAAGGGTCAACGACCGTTGACCCTCTACTACACAATTTTAATAATAGAGCAGGTAAACAAAATTAATTACAATTATCTTAATAATTTGTAGGGTGAGCATTGCCCACCCTACCATTGTTTTGAGTTAAGGATAGAGTTAGCAAGAGGTGTAATTAATTTTGCCTAGTCACTTAGTTGTTTAACCGGACTCGATATCAAATTTGCGGTCAAATTGATTACACTAAAGCATAAGATCGCAATGCTTGAGGCTCGTAATAACTAAAGTTATGGCGCAAAAAAACGAAACAGCCGTCCTTGTATTATCTTTGTTAGTTACAGCCGGAATTTTGGGCGGTGGCTATTGGTGGTTTTCCCATAAATCTAACTTGAATGCTAACAATCAATCTCCCACGCCAAACGAAACGCTGAGTTCTTCAGAATCCTTACCGTCGCCGACTTCGCTGCCTGATGTTCCTAAGTTTAACGCACCCACAACCGTCCCCAGCGGAACGACGGTTAGAATTGACGGTTCGACCAGTATGGTATTAATCAATCAAGCGCTTAAAAAGAGCTTTGAGTCGCAGTTTCCAGGAACGAGCGTCGTAACCGATGCCGATGGCTCGGATAATGGGATTAAGGATCTTTTAGCGGGCAATGTCGATCTTGCGGCAATTTCTCGCCCGCTAAATCCTCAAGAACAAGCTCAAGGGTTGATTGCCATTCCAGTTGCCAAAGATGCGATCGCGATCGTTGTAGGTAATAATAATCCTTTTCGCAGAGGTTTAACTAAAGACGATCTCGTCGGGATTTTTGAAGGTAAAATTACCGATTGGTCGGCGGTAGGAGGGCAACCAGGAACCATTCGCGTTATCAATCGACCTCCCGTTAGCGGAACTCGTCAAGCGTTTCAAGAATTATTCCTCGAAGGCAAGCAATTTGGCACAACGTTTAATATAACTGAGATGCAGCGCGATGCAACAACTCCTATCCTGCAAGCATTGGGAAGAGATGGTATTAGTTATGCTACTTACGCTCAAGTCGCCAACCAACAAACAGTACGGACGGTAGCGGTGAATGGGAAAACTCCAGAGGCTGACGATTATCCTTATCAACGCCAACTCTACTATGTTTATAAAAATCCTCCCAACCCATCCGTGCAAGCCTTTTTAGGCTATGCTATCTCGCCACTAGGTCAACAGACGATTTCGATCGCAAAATGAACGTTATTGGTGAATGGGGATTGGTGACTGGGGACTGGTGATTGGGGATTAGGGAAAGGTGAAAAGGGTTCATGGGAAAAAGGAGAAGGGGATTGTGTCAACTTTCAACTTTCGACTTTAAAAACTGTTGCCTACGATGCTCCTCCGGCTTCGCTAATCGCTCGCCGAGCGTGCGCGTCGGTTCCCTATTGCCTAGTGCCTTTTATTCACTGATAACTGATAAC
>JALOOL010000499.1 GCA_025454425.1 Hydrococcus sp. Prado102
GGGGATGTATGTCGCTCAAAAAGCGCAACAAAAAGCGCAAAAAAAAAACCAGCATCAGCCAACCCCAGTAGCTAAAGCTATTTCCATCCCAATTCAAGAAACAGCCCCCGCAACTGTCGGAAATTCCACGGAGGAAACCAATGAGTCTAGTCAAGCAAGTGATTCTTAATGCCGATGAAGAAATTCGCTATCCTGCGATTGTAGAACTCGATATGTTTCAGAGTTTCTGCAAAACAGGAGAAAATCGCATCCGTATTGCTAGTAAACTAGCAGAAAACGAAAGAAGGCTAGTCGAAAGAGGATCGGCAAGATTTTGGCGTCGGTGTCCGATTACGCCTAGCAACAGCGGTAATATGAGAAAGACCAATTCCTGTCAGCGAGATCAGGGCTGGTATATTCGTCTAGTTGCCTATTGCGTTTTAGCAGGAAACGACCAACCCTTAGCAGATATAGGCACGATTGGGATGAGAGAGATGTACGAATCTTTGGGAATTCCTATCTTCAACTGGGTTGAAGCGATAAAAGCTATCAAAGAAGAAGCGATCGCGCTGCTAGGCGAAGAGGATGCTGCTGAAGTTACGCCGTACTTCGACCACATCATTCAATCCCTTGTTGCTCCAGGGCCTCCATACTTCCAAAATAACGGTTCCCTGAAGTACTAATGTATTTTATAGCAATGAGAAACGCGATCGAATAGAACATTCAATAACTGTAGGGGCGAACGGCCGTTCGCCCCTACAAAATTTATGCGTCCTAATCCAAGTCGCGGATTAAGCCGTGTAAGAAGCATTGTAACCGAGAGCTACGTCTATTACCTCCCCCGAAATGGTTTTGGCGCGATCGCTAGCGAGAAAAGTAGCCGTGTCTGCGATATCTTCTGGATCGAGGGCAGTCTTAATTTTGAGTGGAAGAAATTCCCCTACGACTTTATCTTGCTCTTCAAAGGTTTTTAGCCCCATCGAGCGCAATTGTCCTTGGGATCGATAAAGCGGCGTATTGACAGGGCCAGGCGCGATCGCATTCACTGTAATGTTGGAAGATCCTAATTCGATCGCAGCAGACTTAGTTAGCCCAATTACAGCCCACTTAGTCGTTGGATACGCTCCATTGCCTACAACACCTTGCCGTCCTCCAATTGAGGATAATGTAATAATACGTCCTCCTTGACGGGCTTTCATGTGCGGAATCGCGGCTTGAATGGTATTAAATACGCCATTGATATTAACGTCGATCGCATCCTTCCACTGTTGCTCGTTTGAGCCTTCAATAGTCGTCCAGATTGCAATTCCAGCACTAGCAACCGCAATGTCTAAGCCGCCAAGTTCCCGCGCCGTAAGTTCTGCTGCTTCCTTCATTGCAGTGTAATTGCGAACATCTACTTTAAGTTTGAGTGCCTTGACTCCTAATGCTTGTACTGCGGCGACTGCTTCGTCAAATTCTCGTTCGTTTGAGAGACGGTAGCCTGAGATTGCCATGCCTCCGGTAGGATCGCCAAGGTCAAGCAGGGCAACGTTTGCGCCATTTCTGGCGAAATCAATGGCGATCGCGCGTCCAATCCCACGCGCGGCCCCAGTTACGAGCGCAACTTTCCCAGCTAGTAGTTTAGAAGTTGCAGGTTGCAGAGGTGTTTGTTGGGCAACGGCTTCATGGGAACGTAATGGCGATATTGCACCAATAACAACTCCAGTGGCGGTCATGGCTGCATTCTTAATTAATGCGCGGCGACTAGCTTGCGTTCTCATTCCTTTATCTTTAATCGATGGAATCAGCTTAGCTAAGTCAGCCTTTAGCAAAATAGTAAATTCTTGCTCAATTCCGGTATTGCTTAGAAAATGCTTTGGGAGACATCCCTACAACTCGTTTGAAGGCTTTGCTAAAGTGGGTTTGATCGTAGAAACCAACCTGTAAAGCAATTTCAGTTAGATTAGAACCTGCCGAAATCGCGATTGATTTCTTAGCGCGTTCTATCCGATTTTGCAGAATATATTGATGAGGAGATAAACCGAGAGAGTTTTTGAACAGACGGGCAAAGTGGAAGGCGCTAAGGTTAAGGTGGGTTGCTAGATTCGTAAGACTCAAGTCTTCTGATAAATTAACGTGAATTAACTCGATCGTTTCTTGAAGTTGAATCGATGATAATTTTCCGCGCGGTTGAGAGATGGGTAACGAGCGATCGCTATGGCATTCTAGTAAGTGAAGCGAAAATGCGATCGCTAAAGACTCGCCATATAGTGCGCCATAATAGCTTCCCGATTCTATTTCTGTTTTAAACCGTTTAGCAAAATGAGTAATGATTGGATCGATTGTTGCTCGTTGTTCTTGGAATCGAATGCTTTCTACGTCTTGAAAACTAAAATTTAAAAAAATAGGATCGATCGCGATCGCGATAAACTCAAAGGTGTCATGCCATCGCGGAATATTAATCTCTCCATGAGATTGCAAACAGAATTCGCCTGGTTGAAGTAATTTGTTGCGCCAACGATTGCCATTCTTCCATTCATACCGAACGGGTTTTCCTGTATGAACGAGAAGGCGATGTCCTTGAACGTAATGTTCGGGCAGTTCCATCGGTTGAATATAGTACTGTTCGACTAAAATTCCACGCCAACCCGTTGCAGCACTCGAAAGCTGCACAGATCCTTGAGGCGCAGCAGGAAAAACTTGCTTTGTATCGGTATTAATAAGATGGATTTGGCTGTCAGGCACTAGGAAAACAGCAATCTAGACGATTTAAAGTTCAGTTTACCCGATTTCCAATCCGGTCGGACAATTATAATGCCAATCGAGTGTTGTTCGTTGCGATAGGGGCGATCTCATTAACGTCGCTGTAGAGTCAAAGAAGAAACAACTAATAGTAAAGAAGCTAATAAAATTAACGTAGAAACTGCATTAATCGCAGGAGTAACTGCAAATTTAATCATCCCATAAACATACAAAGGTAACGTAGTTGCACCTACACCCGTCGTAAAAAAAGCGATAACAAAATCATCCAGAGATAAAGTAAAAGCTAATAATGCCGCACTCACAATTCCGGGAAAAATTAAAGGAAGAATTACGCGCCACATTGTTTGCCATTCATTAGCGCCTAAATCCCAAGCCGCCTCTTCTATCGAACTTTCTAATTCTGCAATTCTTCCTCTTACTGTTACCGCTACGAAAGAAATATTAAAAGCAACATGACCGATAATAACAGTAGATAATCCTAAGACTAAACGAACTCCTGTAAGCGTTTCTAGTAATTTAAAAATTAAACTAAAAAATACTAATAACGAAATTC
>JALOOL010000500.1 GCA_025454425.1 Hydrococcus sp. Prado102
GGCTTGCAGATGCGCGCTTAACGCCAAAGGAACGGTAAAAATACAAGGATCGGTGTTAGCACTCATGCTCAAATTGTGATTGGTTGAGGTTAGGGAAGTAAAATGAGTCCAAGACTCGAAACTCGATCTGAGATCGAATTGGCAAAAAAGAACGTCAATTTTGTAAATCTGCCTTAAACTTAGCGGTAAACTTTCGGCAACAACGTTGATAAAAACTACTGAGAGTTGGTACCACCACTCCCAATTCTTCTGAAATTTCTTCCCAAGATTTTCCAGCGAATCTCGACAAAGCGATCGCTCGAAAATTAGCTTCGGGTCGTTTTTCAATTTGTGCCAGTTTAAAAAGGTTTTCCGCATCTTCTTCGATGTAATCTCGAATTAAATCGCTTAAGGGAAAGGAAGTTTGAGGGACTTCTATTTTTTCTATCTCGGTGAGTGAAGATGAAAAATTTGTCTCAACATTCCCAAATTTACGGCGACAATCTATAACTAATTTATCCAGGTGAAAATTTACCCAGGTGATAAATTTTTTACTAGTGCCTCGTTCGGGGTCATATTTATCAATATTTTGGCAAACATAAATCAACGTTTCGTTGACTGCTTCTTCATAAAGCAGTTCGTAAAAAGTTGGAGAAAATTTGGTTCGATGGGGACGGCATAATCTCCTTGATAAACGAATTGCTTTGATTAATTCACCTAAAAGATGTTGTCGCAATTCGCTTTGTGCTGGAAGTTGTTGAATTTCTAGGGCAAGTTGTTTGAGTCGATTGTCATCCAATACTTGCCCAAAAGTGCGATCGCGTAAAGCATTCGTCCAGTCTCTCGCTCGCAGGCGTTCTGGTTTATACTTATCTATTTCGCGCTCGACTTCATACAATAGTTGTTGTTGAACCTGCTCGTAGATTTCTTGTTGAACTTTACATAATGCCTGCACTCCTAAAGGACGACAAATTGGACGAGATCGTAGAATTTCACTAACTAACTGTTCGATCGCTCTTTGTCTCTCCTGGGTTTGGGGAAGAGATTGTTGTGCCGCGATCGCTAATCTTTCTAGTACCTCTTTCATGATTTTTGCACTTGGGCTAGAAGTACCAGATCTATATAGAGATTTTGCCATCTCGTGTTGGCTGCCTTAAGCATTGTTAACCTCCGTTCTTCACTCGGTTAACAATGTTAATGATTACGCATCGCATTACAAAAATTAATCTTTTTGGGTTTTGCATAAAACTTTGGCTAATGAAGCGAGTATATAAAAGGGAGTTTTAAGAAGATCTTTTTAAAATTTTAGGACTCATGAAAAGCTATCGCACTGAAACTTTATTTTTAGAACAAATTTTTGGGAATACTAACAAAGTAGAAAGGTTAGACTCCGATCCGAAGATGACAAAAAATGCCAGACAGTTTTTGATGAATGATGTGTTGACGTACTATCGACAAACGATAGTGCCTGAGTTAGCCTGTCTTGGCATTCGGGGAGAAATTTTTATCCCTTGTCTAGAAGAATTGGCTATGGCAATCTCTCCTTTGATGACACTATCCGAACGACAGCAAGCCGATTTTTTCGAGTTATTAAACGATCTCGGCGTTGCTATGTTTGAGTGCGATCGCGCAAATAATCTCAAAGCTTATCAAATCCGCTTGCAATACTATCTCGAATCTTGTGCAGAGCAAATTGCGATTGGCGATTGGAATGGAAAACCAAGGCTTTGAATCTTTAAATTTTTATCGAGATAGTTTAAAACTACTTAAAGCTGCTTATCGCATGGCAAATAGCCTACCAGATTACGAGCGCGACAATCTCGGCGATCGATTGCGAAAAGCTTCTTGTAACATTTCCCCACTCACTAATCCCCAATTGCTAACCTCTGTAAAAAAAAATTAAGATTATCTCGCTTTGCATAAAATCCTCATTTTTGACATAAGTAACAGATGGGAATCAGTCCAAAGGAAGAGGAGAACGCAAGTGAGCAGCTTGTATAGTCTAGACAATTTAAATAAAGAAGCATTAGAGTCGTTCTGGCATTCTCGTTTGCGTGAGGATTACCCCGACCACAACTTGGAAAAACGCCAAAGCATTATTCGCTGGTTGTTGGGAGAAGAGTTAGAACGGTGTGACAGATTGACTTCTCGCCAACTCGCGATCGCCGAACAAATCATGGACTATCGCTATCGAATTTTGCAACAACGTTACTTGGAAGTTGAATCCGATCGGGCATACTATAATTTAATCGCTCGCTTAGGTTCGCTGATGATGCTGTGCCATCAAATTCGTGCTTGGGTAGCATCGAGCCAACAGAGAAAGAAAACGCTTGCCAGCCTCATTCAAGCTGCCATAGAAGAGATGTTAAAGAGCGATCTTTACATCAAAAGACAGATTGACTGGATCGGCAAGTCTACGCGCGATCGCAACTTACGAGATGCTTTAGTTCTCTGTAGTCTTGAAGAATATTGTATGCGACCAATTCGCTCTCAACCCGCGATCGCTGACAAAATTCGTTACTTTTTATTATCGCAATATGCCTACACCACTCCGATCGCCATCGGTCAAAATGGTAGATGAAGCACAGCGAAGAAAGCCAACTCAAAAATTTGGTTGTCCTTTCTGTCAGCAACGGTTGTGGCACTTGGGAAGTCAAAAATATTACTTAGGCGATCGCGATTCTTGGTTAGAAAAGTTTTTTTGCGAAGAACACGACGAAATTTGGATGCGTCTCTCAAAAACCTTGGAAGATAAAATTGTCGCTACTGAGGCAACTTCTGAGGATTGGCATAGGATTAAGTAGTTGAATATTTAAAAGAAACTGACTATGATTCCTGGAGAAATTATTGTAGCCGAAGGAGAAATTGAGTTAAATGCAGGGCGCGAAACCTTACGAATTCGAGTAGCTAATACAGGCGATCGCCCGATTCAAGTGGGTTCGCATTACCATTTCTATGAAGTTAACGAAGCCCTTCAATTCGATCGCGAACAAACCAAAGGAATGCGGTTAAATATTCCCGCAGGAACCGCAGTTCGTTTTGAACCTGGAGATGAAAAAGAAGTTGAATTAGTAGGACTTGTAGGCAGCCGCGAAGTTTATGGATTCAATGCTTTAATTAATGGATCGTTAGACGGGAAAAAGAAAGAAGACAAAAAGAAAAAGAAAAAGTAAGTTAAGATTCGGCATTTTTGAGAGAGTGACATCTCCCAACGGTAAATGCTCCTTGTGTCGCATTGTACCGTGGGCTTCCTCATATCGCTATGAGGCTTTCCTGGTTTTTCCCTTGTGGGATTTTAATTCCTCTATTTCTAATATTTTGACTAGCAGCTACATCTCTATCCGTTGTATATCCACAATGAGAACAGTTATGAACTCTAACGCTCAAGTCCTTTTTGACAACACCACCACAATTAGGACACTCCTGAGAAGTCCCACGAGCGTCAACTTCACCGAAGAACTTTCCACGTTTCCAACATACATACTTGACAATGGTACGGAATTGACCGAATGCCCCGTCAAGCATATGCTTTCCAAACATCCCCTTGGCACTGACCGAATAGTCGAGGTCTTCCATGAAGACCATATCGCCAGCATCGCAGAGAGCATGAGCCTGTTTAAAGTGAAAGTCTTTCCTGGTATTGTCAATGGTGTGGTGAAGTCGTGCCACTTTAATGCGTTGTTTCTCGTAATTGTGCGACCGTTTCTGTTTTCTGGAAAGTCTGCGTTGCAGCAATTTCAGCTTGCTTTGCAGCCCTTTAAAAAACTTAGGCGATTTAATTTGAGTGCCATCGCTAGTTGCCAAAAACTTTTCCAAGCCAATATCTACCCCAATGGGATAGCCATGTGGCATGGGTTCTGGAACGCTGAGGGAGCATTGAATGTTGATAGAGGCATACCAACGATCGGCTTTCCTGATGATTCTTACCTGCTTGAGCGTAAACCCATTTGGGATGGGTCGATGCAAGTTAATGGGGATTGCACCAATCTTGGGCAGTTTAAGATGATAGCCAGTAACGGGAGATTCTTTAAACTGAGGAAACAGCAACGATTTAAACTGCCCATACTTCTTAAAACGAGGAAAGCCAAATCCTCTTGCTTGAAAGTATTCCCAGCCTCGGTGCAACTGTTTAATTGCTTGCTGAAGAACCTGAGAAGGAACTTCGCTCAGACAAGGAAATTCTTTCTTGGCTCTTGGCAAGCTGTTAAGTTGATTGACCTCACCTGGAAATTTCAGTTCGCTCCCAAGAATATACTCTTTTTCAATCGAGCATCTATCTACCAAGCATTTGCGACTATCGCACCAATCTTTAATCTCTCGAAGTGCAAAATTAAAGGCTCCTCGACAGATTTCCATCCACTCAATCAATACTGTTTGTTGAGCGATGTCGGGATAGATGCGGTATCGATAGTTAAATGTCAGCATTCCTGTAGTATACTAGATTTACTAGCTGGCACAACACTGTTAAATGTTAATTTATTGGTCGCAATTCATCCCGACGGCAAGCTACGCTGTGCCGTGGGTCTTCTTGCTCCATTAAGATAA
>JALOOL010000501.1 GCA_025454425.1 Hydrococcus sp. Prado102
ACTTCAGCAGATGAGTGCAAATGTTGTGGCTTCTTTAACCGGATGGTCATTTATTCTTGATGCTCTATCTGTAGCAAACATTTAGCTAATTGATATTACATACATTTCCAGTTGCAACATCGCTTGAAAAGCTGCGGGTTCAACTTTTTCAAATTCCATTCTCTCTTTCATCGGTGCGTCTCCTAATCTAATATCTTTTCTCTTTAAATATTGCTATAGATGGGGAGCATAAGAGAGATTTGGAGTGCGATCGCGATCTTGTAGGATGGGTTGAGGTAACGAAACCCATCATCTATTTAATCCTTATTCCCCACCAATGCGACCATCAAAAACAATCTTGTCTGATGCTTCCTACATCGCATCATTAATTCCGTCACGCGTGTAACGATGAACAGAAAAAAGAAATAGGTGGCTCTAGGCATTTTAGCACGGCGATATTGCGTCAAATTAAGATGTTAAAGTCGATCTAATGATGGGTTTCATTCTTCAACCCATCCTACCTCTCAAATTAGACAACTTAATTTTAAATCTCGAAAACATCTGCCCAAACGCTATGAGGATCGTTGTTTTCAAATCTATTTTCGGCTGGCGAGTCGTATACGACTAATAAAGCATTACTAGAATTAGAATCAGGAAAAATAGTCATTCCTTCGGGGCGATCGCAGTTTTCTCCGATTGGAATTTCCGATATTATTTCCAATGCTTTTTTATCCGCGCGATCGTGCAATTGTTCGATTCCTCCTTTGAGTCGAAACAGTTGCACCGATCCATCTAATACCATCGTCGGGCCTGCTAAAATTAGCAAATCTTCCCCAACTTTGCATAACTCGCGAATGCCTAAACCTTTTAAATTAAGGAAGTATTTTTTATAGAGTTCTCCATTATCTCCAATTGGTTTAAGTTTAAGAAGTCCTGGCGAAGAATCTTCTACTTCTATTTCTAAAATTGCCGCCCAACCTCGCAACACGGGGCCGCGCAATCCTATTAAAATTCGATTGCCTCGAACCACTAATCCCTCAATATCAAAGCCATTATCTTTTCCTGGAAGAGCAATAGTTTGAGGGGAGGAATTCGATAAAAAAGAACCAAAATGCGGGTCGTCTTTAAGAGCATATATTAATAAATTGCTAACAACTCCTTGCTCGTTTTTCGTTCTTTCGAGATAAGCTGCGCTTAAGTTTCCTTCGGATTTTTTGAGCGTATATTTTCCTTGCTCGTCTTTAACCATCGGGATGCGAGCGAGTATATAACGATTGGCTTCTGTTTTTACTTCAGCTAATCTTTCTAGATCTTTTCCCTCAAAAATAATATCTAAATCGTCATTTTTAGGCTTTTTACGCTTAGTGCTGTGAGAACCGATCGCCCATAAATAATCTTCTGAATAATCAATTCCTTCGAGATCTATTTCAATAACTTTTCCTTTCTCATCAGTTGCTTGAAAAGAATCTAAAAAATCTTGTAGATGAAATTGTTCGTGATTGCCATAAGTTTTGTCATCTATATAAGATAATCGCTCGATAGTTGTACTTTCATCCGAAGCAAGCCATAAACTGCGATCGCCCATCCATAAAACAGCCGATAAAGCATCGCGAAGATATTTGTTTTTTAAACCATCAAAGTTTTTATCAAATTGCAGCAGAATCCGGTCAATTGGTTGTGCTTTCATAATAAATCTACTTATAGCTATTTATATCGTATCCGCTCAAGTCCGACGAAATCCTCCTTCTGAGTGAATAATTTGTCCTGTAATCCACTCAGCTTCATCGCTAGCCAAAAATGCGATTAATCTTGCCGCATCTTCGGGTTGACCGATTCTACCAAAAGGAAAACGAGGTAATAATTCTTGCTTGAGATCTTCTGTTATCCATCCCGTATCTGTCGGGCCGGGATTGACTGCATTGACAGTAATCCCCTTCTGTGCTGTCTCTGCCGCTAGCGTTATCGTCAGCGCGTCAATAGCTCCCTTAGTCGCAGCATAGGCAATTTCTCCAACCATTGCACCTTGAAACTGTCCAGACGTGAGATTGATAATGCGTCCTCCCGCACCACCTCGATAGCGACGTGCAAATTCAACGCTTAACAATGCGGTTGCTCGCAAGTTAACGGCATAGGAAGCATCCAAAATGCTAGCATTGAGTCTTTCATAGCCATCCTCAACCGAATAGGCTGCATTATTGACGAGGATGGAAAGCGAACCGAGTTTGGCTTCTACTACATCTATAAGCTGACTGGGAGCTTCTGGCTGAGATAAGTCTATTTCGAGGCTTTGGGCGCGTATTCCTAACGCTTCTAACTCCTCTTGTAATTGCTGCGGTTCCTCTTCATCGGTTCCCCAAGGCATAATGCGATCGTAGGGTTGCCAGTATGTAAAGAAGATATTAACACGCGATCGCGCCAGCGATCGACAAATAGCAGCCCCAATCCCTTGACGGCGGCTGACACCAGTTACTAAAGCAATGCGATTTTGCAATTTTACGTATTTTTATACAGATATTTAATCTCTACTATTCGCCAAATCGAGTTTTAGCCCTGAAATCATCATTTGTACTATCCATTCATCGCCATTCCATTCGCCTCCAACAAATCTGGTTAAAGATTGACAGACATTCTCTTTAACCTTGTCTTCAGAGATGATTTCGGGTTCTACCTCATCTACGAGGATTTCTTCTTCGATTTCCTCGATTTCTTGAAAGCTTGTTACAATCTCAAACTTTTCATCGATGTAACGAACAGAATTTTTGTATTTGCTTAAAGCAGTTATGTAAGCAAATTTCAACGTATCTTGCCATCTTTTTCCAAATTCTTGAAAAAGAGAGGTTTCAAAGTTTTGTTCCCAGTTTTGAACAAATTTGGAATTTTTTATTAATTCGTTAGCTCTTGCAGCTTCTAAATCCTGAATTTGATATTTAACACCCAGTCGAATAATGTCTGCAACGCTAAGTCCTGTTTCTCTAGCTTTTTGTTTGAGAAGTTCGTCTTCTTCTTCTGTTAATCTGATTCGGTATTGCTTAACCCGTTTCATAGAAGCCTCTATTACTTGGATATCATTTGGATATCCAAATGATAGCGAAACTTCTCGATGCTAAAGCCATTCTAAATGATTTGTAAAAACTTCTCAGTGTTCTCTTTCTCGGCGCTCTCTGTGTCTGGAGTGGTTAATTAACAAAAAACCTTTTATGAACTACTCCCCGCCGCAAGCTGAGCGGGGAGTTTCCCGAACAGCCGCAGTAGATTGTTTCTGTCGTCTCAACGCCCCTAGTTGCCTCAAACTTCC
>JALOOL010000175.1 GCA_025454425.1 Hydrococcus sp. Prado102
ATATAAAGAGACAAGGTAGACAAGGTAGAATCTTGAAGCACGACTTCTGCCTTCGGAGCGAAGCGATGTCCCAAAAGAAGTTGACAAATCAAAGTAGTTTTGCAATACTAGAAAAGGTGTAATAACTATGCGGGTATAACTCAGCGGTAGAGTGTCACCTTGCCAAGGTGAACGTCGCGCGTTCGAATCGCGTTACCCGCTCTTTCTATAGTAATAGAGCAAAATCAGCTAAACTCTGAAGGGTTAAAAAAAGCATTTTTAACTTTCTTAACACGAGATTAAATGAGTCTAGATCTCGATTCAAGCGCTGAGACTATACTATAAAGAGCCAACGCTCTAATCATTTTTATTAACTCATCCGTGCGACCTCAAAAGTCTCAAAAAATAGATTTAAGCAGCGAATATCCTTGTCCCTGTCGGCGGCGCGGTCGTCTGTTACCAATCGTGCTTACAGAAGCTTTTGGCTGCGATCGCTGCCAGCAAATTTTCGTAGTTGATGAAAAAAATCAGGTAATCGAACAATTATCGACAAACTACCCTGGCAAACGCGCTTGGCGATGGACGGGATATCGTTGGATAACCGCTCATTATGGAATAGGAGAAAGCGGACTGCCTTTAATACTGGTTATTTTTTTAGTAGTTCTATTTATTGTCCTTTCCTTAGCATTGCGCTTGCTTCCCAGTATCAGTATGATTTTGACAGCGCTTGCGATCCTCTTGAGTATCGTATTACTGATGTTCTGGTTAGCCTATCGGCAATAAAGGTCAAGCTATGACAATAGAAAGCTCGTCTACCCTTTTACTTAGCCAAGTCAAACGTGCCCGCGATGCCTTTAGAGAACTGGGAACGAGTACTGGTTTAGAGCGAAATCGAGGAGTCAGAGCGATGGCTCAAGGGATTCAAGATGTTTTTAACGAAGTTTTAGAAGCCAACACCCTCGATTTAGAGATGAGTCGAGAAATGGCAGTTCCAGAAATCATTTTGGATTGGTTGAAATTAACGCCAGAACGGTTGCAGACGACGGTTGATATCTTAAAGCGGCTTGCTGAGTTACCCGATCCCTTACAACAGGTTATTAATGCGTCTTATCAACTAACTCCCTTTCAAACCTATTGTCAACGGATGCCGTTAGGGACGATCGCCCTAATTTACGAAGCCTTTCCCGAACTAGGCGCGATCGCGGCAGGGTTGTGTCTCAAGACCGGAAATAGTTTAATTCTGCGCGGAGGGACTGCCTCTAGCCATTCTAGTACCGTTATAGCAAACGCCCTACAAAATGCCTTAGAAGAAGCAGGATTGCCAGCAGGATGCGTAGAAGCTATCCCATCGGATTCGGGAACGTCCATTCAAGAACTCGTGACGCAAGACCCTTGTATTAACTTAGTCATTCCTTACGGTCGTCCCAGTCTAATCGAGCAAGTAACCCAACTAGCAACCGCTCCCGTCCTCAAATCGTCAATGGGAAATTGTTATCTTTATTGGTCGCCTAGCGGCGATCTCGACCTCGTGCGTTGGATGATTATCGACAGCCACAGCAGCGAACCCGATCCCGTCAACGCGATCGAAAAAGTTCTCATTAGTCCCAATCAAAACCCTTCCCTGTTGACGCGGTTGTTTAATAGTTTAAAAGAAAAAGGATTTCAACTGCGAGGCGATCGCGCATTATTTGAAGACTTTTCAGAGTATTTAACGCTCGCTAGCGAAGCTGAATGGGGCAAGCCTTATCTCGATAAAAGAGTTGCGTTTAAAGTCGTTGACGATCTAGCATCGGCGATCGCGTGGACAAATCGTTACAGTAGCGGACATGCCGATTGTTTGGTGACAGAATCTTATCAAGAAAGCCGTCAATTTGCGATGGGAATCAACAGTGCTTTAGTTTATATTAATTCATCGCCTCGCTTCAGTCGCAACCCCAAACAAGGAGAATCGGTTTTTTTGGGCATATCCAATCAAAAGGGGCATCGTCGCGGTTTAATTAGTCTAGAAACCTTTACCACCCTCAAACAAGTCGTTCAAGGTAACGCAAATATCAGAATTTAGGGACAGAAGCGCATTCTCCGTAGCCAGTGTTACAAAATCATGACATTGACTCTGTTAGCTTATAAAACACGAGTTTTGAAGGAAAAGAACACAGGTGAGTTCGATCTATATTGCTATTGTTGAGGGAAATCCGCATTTGCGATCGCTATTAGGCTGGCATTTGCAGCAAATCGGCTATCGAGTACAACAAATTGCGACGATTGGGCAAGCCAGAGCAACGTTTACTAATCGCCAACCGACGTTAGCCATTATAGATTCTGACTTACCAGACGGAGATGGCATAGAATTATGCAGTTGGCTGTATCAACAGCGACAATCTCTAATTTTAATTTTATCTGCTCGTAATGGCGAAAAAGATATTGTCAGGGGATTAAAAGCGGGTGCAGACGACTATCTCACCAAACCTTTTGGAATGCAGGAGTTTATGGCAAGAGTCGATGCCTTAACCCGACGCATGAGAGTAACTTCAGCGCCTTTGTATCTCGAATACGGCGATTTAAAAATCGATTTAGTGCAGCGTCGAGTACAATTCAAAGGAGAGTTTATCGACCTCACGCCACAAGAATTCAGCTTGCTCTACATTCTCGCCCAAGCAGAAGGAAATGCCTTAAGTCGCTCGGAATTGTTGCGTCGCGCTTGGCCCGAAGCAATAGATAACCCTCGTACCATCGATACTCACGTTCTCTCGCTGCGTAAAAAAATCGAAACCGATCCCAGACAACCTAGTTTAATTCAAACCGTTCGCAATATTGGCTATCGATTTAATCGGGATGTCTTGCAAGATCCTCAAATCCCAACCATGCAATCATCCGCGATCGCGACTAACAATCGCAATAACAATAACGGTCACAATTTGTCCGCCATGGCGGTCAATCGCCTGTAAAAAGATCTCAATCTAAAATCCCTTGTAAATCCAACACGAAACCAGACAGTACATTCTATCGCTACTTTTAAGAGACAAGGGCGAGCAAATCTGCCCACCCCGATCGAATTGGTCGATGCCTAGCGCGATCGCATTCAGTTTAAAAGCCAATCGCCCAAAACCTTATTGAGATAAAACTTCAAAGGATTTGACTTCCAAAACAGGTCCTATCATTGCCATTGTCATTACGTCATCTCGCACAGAGCCTTCTACTTTGACTTTAGCTTGAGCCTGACGCAATTCTTTGGGAGGGTCTTTGAGTTCGTAGGTTTCTCCTGCTTCGGTGACTAATGCCCAAGTGCCGAAACCAAAGTTTTTTCTTTCGATAGTGCCAGTAACGTTTATACTCATGCGACTTGTTTCTCTCCTTGACTTGCTAAGTATGCCAGTCCGAAGCAGAGAATGGCATTGACCATTAGAAAGATTCGCGCGATCGCGCCCGTCCCCAACCACAAAACAGAAGGAGAGATAACCGCGCTTATTGCGAGAAAAGAAGCAATTCCTAATGTCGTTCCAATGGCGAACCATTTTAATTGAGAATGTCCCAGGAACAAGGCAATCAGTACAAAAGGAATCAAAACGCTAGCAAAGAAAGGATTCAACATCGAACTGCCTTGAACGATGTTGCCCAACTCTGGAATCGAACTTCCGGCAACTCGAAAAGGCCATTGGGGTAGATCGAAGATATAAAGTCCTCGCAAGAAAAATAATCCAGAACTTCCTAAGATCAATCCATTACTAAGCGACCAACTCCAACTGAAGGGCCAATAGACGCGCAAAAACCAGGCGAGTAGATAAGATCCCAGCACCATTGCCAGTTTGGGTAACAAAGCAACGACTCCGCCATCAAACCAAAAACGAGGATTGAGATAGCCGTTATCGCGCAGCCACCGGAAGAAGTCTTTCCAGGTGATTGTCCCTTTGAGAGCCAATTTGACTGCTTGGGCGCTATCGAGTTGACCCGATCCAAAATGATTGAAGGGATCTTCGGTCACTTTGCGCGAAGATTGTTCTAGAACCTTTAATACTTCATCGGGTTCTGAAACGCCAGAAGCTTTGATGAGGGCGGCTACTCCCGCAACGTGTGGAGATGCCATACTCGTTCCTTGAAACCCAACAAAAACCGATGCGCCTGTTTCAGGATCGATTGTCTCTTGCAAAATAGTCCCTTGGCTGCTACCGCCTGGAGCCGAAATATCTACACCCGCTCCATAATTCGAGTAAGGCGCTTTTATTCCAGATGAATCGAGGGCGGAAACGCCGATAACGTGAGGGTAACGAGCCGGATATTCGGCTGCATTGCGATTGGCATTACCTGCCGCAGCAACGACGACTACGCCTTTTTGATGGGCATAGGCGATCGCATCTTTCATCACCTGACTTTCGCCGCCGCCGCCCAAGCTCATATTAATTACGTCAGCGCCGTTATCTGCTGCAAAGCGAATGGCTTCTGAGATATCGGTTACTGTCCCGCCTCCGCTAGCAGAGAGGACTTTTAGCGGCATAATTTTGGCTTCGTAGGCAATTCCCGCTACGCCATAATTGTTATTGGTAGATTGGGCAACCGTTCCAGCGACGTGAGTCCCATGACCGTTGTCATCTGAGGCATTGGTGCGATCGTTTACGAAGTCATAGCCTTCGACAAATTCTGTCTGTTCTAAGTCGGGAACGCGACTTACTCCCGTATCGATAACGGCTACTGTCACGCCTGCCCCTTTGGTTTCTTCCCATGCCCGTTCTATATTAATACTGCGCAAGTTCCACTGCTTGCTATAGTCTGGGTCGTTGGGAATGTCTGAGGTTTGATAGATATAATTGGGTTCGATATGTTCTACATATTGTTTGAGGGGAGAATTTTTGAGAGTTTTTAATAATTTTTCGTCGCCTTTGACGATGTAGAGATTGTCTTTGACGGAGAAGACACTATTCAGCGTTGGAGTGCGATTCGATTCTTGCGCGATCGCTTGTAGTTGTTCGCCGATCAGTGTTGTGGGAAGATTATCTCGAAAATCTAGCGCGATCGAGTTATATTGCCCTTGAGATGCCAATCCTTTGAAGTTAGAAAGAGCAACCCACAGCCCAATAATAAATAAACCCAACAATAAAAACTTTTTCATAGACTGTTGTCCGCTAGTGAAGCGCCAATTTGTCAACCAGCATAACTCATCCAATGAACGAATGGGAGTTTTTGAGGTTTCAGCTTACGATTTTTTAAACTTTCTTGGCAACGATGCGAATTCTTTTGTAATCGACAAACCAAGTATTATTTTGATGAAGCTCAGAACGTAGTTTTTCTTCGACTTTATGCAAAATTTCTGCTTGTTTTTCCGAAGAAATAGCGCTAAAAATTCCTTTGGCAAACATTTCTAACCAATTGCGCATTCCTTCTTCGCCTTCTAACGGTGTTGGGCGATCGAAAAGCATGGCGTTATTCACTTCAAATCCTTGTTTTTCTAACAGGGTTGCATATTCTCCTATACTGGGAAAATACCAAATATTTGCCGACAATTGACTTAGCTCGTTATTTTCTTTAAGAGTACTCGCGATCGCATCAACAATTGCTCGAACGTTTCCTTTTCCACCAAACTCAGCAATAAATCGCCCGCCTGGTTTTAGAACTTGCCAGATACAATTAATAGCGGCTTCTGGAGGTTTAATCCAGTGAAGAACTGCGTTGGAAAATACAGCATCGAAAGGTTCTGAAAAGGTAAAATTAGTTGCATCGGCAATTTCAAATTGCACGTCTGGATAATTTTGTTGGGCTTGTGCAATCATTGTAGGAGCATTATCGACCCCGATCGCAGTTGCACCCATATTAGCAATTCGCTCGGTTAACTGTCCCGTTCCGCATCCTAGATCTAAGATGCGATCGCCTTTTTGTGGAGATAAGATTTCTAGTAGATTTTCTCCATATTGCCAAACAAAAGAATGTTTATTTTCATATAACGAAGCATTCCAAGTCATAAACTAAAAAATATTAAAGTTACCAAGAAAGATTCACGCCGCAGCGATCGATATTGCCACATTACTTGCCTGTACTAAACAATTCAGTACAAAAAATTTTTATCCTAATAATTCACAAATGCGATTGTTTATAAAACATTTTGGCAAGACAATCGAGTTAGTTCTCATTGCTTCTGGGGCGCGATCGCGTTTCATAATTTATAAAGCTCCAGAGAAAAATGACCAGAAAATGACAATTAAAATGGCTATTTTTGATAATTTTCTTTCATTATCTATGTCGCCGGATAGAACAAAACTTGGCAACTAATTAATAGGCTCAAAAGAGAAAAAGCTAGATAGGAAAAAAGTTTGTAATGATTAAAAGATTAGTAAATCAGAATAACTCGTCTCACAAGTTATGGCAAATGAAAGGAGCAATTGCTTTGGCTGTAACTGCGTTAATTCTGCCGATTAGTAGCCTCAATGCCCAAGAAGCATCGAAAGCGACAAATCGAAGCAATATTATCGCTCAAACCGATACCGAACAACCACAGCAACAGCAGCAACAGCAGCAACCAGAGCAACCACAGGAATCCCAGCCAGATCCAGGAAGCGCTACCTCTGATGACGTAACCAATCGCCCCGAACAATTCATCGGACAGACAGTAACGGTCAGAGGCGATTATCTCGAACAAGTAGGGGAAAATGCCTTTACCATTACTGACGAGCAAGTTTTTGTTGCCGATCCAATCTTGGTAGTGAATGTTTCTGGGAATTCATTAGATTTACCATCCGATGACATCAAAGTTCAAGCAACTGGGAAAGTACGCGAGTTTACTTTGGACGAGGTGGCGCAAGAATACGATTTAGAATTCGATCGCGCTACCTACGCACAATACGAAAACACGCCAGTCATCATCGCACAGTCAGTCGCCCCAGCACCAGAACCCGGTCAAATTGGTGAAAACCCAGACCAATACTACGACAGACAAATTGCCGTACCGGGTAACATCGCTAATTCCTACAGTCTTAATGCTTTTACGCTCGATGACGATCTGCTTGTGTTACATTTGGACTCCGAATCGGATTATCGAGAAAATGGCAATAACGACAATAACAACTCTAATGGTCAAAGAGTTGTCGTTACTGGAGTACTTCGTCAATTTAATGTTGAGGATTTGGAAAGTGAGTACGATTTGTCTTCAATAGATGAAAACGTGCGAAGACAGCTAGAAGAAAATTACGCCGACCGACCCGTACTCATCAGTGACGGCGTTTACCCAGCAGTTGGTCAAGATAATTAATTGAAAGAGATTAACGAACCGTGCAATGGGCTTTATGTCTGAGTATGCGAAAATCGTAGCAGAGATAGTGCGACAAACCCAAACTCATGAGGATACACTACCCTTAAGGAACGAAGCCTGTCGCTCTCGCTTTTTCCTTCAACCCAATCCCGCCCAAAAAGTTTGCTTGTTCTTACACGGGTTTACTGCTGGCCCGTATCAGTTTGCACCTATGGGTAAGTTTTTTTTCAGGGCTGGATACAATGTCCTCATTCCTTTGATGCCTGGGCACGGTAAGGCAGGTGAGTGGAGTAGTAACAATCCTCCACCTCTGCCAACAGACCCTCAAGTTTATCAAACGTTTGTCGTCCAATGGTTGCAGTTAGCGCAAGCAATGGGAAAGCAAGTAGTTGTAGGAGGATTATCCACTGGTGCGACTTTGGCAGCTTGGCTAGCCCGAAAATATCCCCAGCAAATTTATCGAACCCTATTATTTGCGCCTTATCTGCACAACAAAATTAAATTGTTGGATTTTTTTGTCGAAAATTTCCCGTTTTATTTTGAATGGTTTAACAAAGACGCTCAAGGAAATTTTGGCTACAAAGGCTTTTCTATTCCTGCCTTGCGCCTATTTTTAGAGATGGGACAAGAGATTCAAGACCGCGCTAGTGAAAGTTTATTCGCACCGATGTTTATTCTTTCAAGTGCTAGCGATATGGTGACGAGCGATCGCGACCATCAAATCCTATTTGAATCTGCCCTAAAAAATCAACCGATAACCTGGTATCACTGCTTTGACAAAGCACTAGATATCCATCATCGAATGATGACAAAAATGGAAGGAAATGACTATCAAGATTTAGTCATTACATTAGCTAAAGCTTATATTGATAGCGACTTAACTTGGGCTGAGGTATTAGAAATTGGAGCGGGAATTTATCGAGGAAAAACCTTTGATTATGTAGTCACTGAGTTAAATTTAGGCGATCGCGTTTCCCCAGATCTATCCGTGATGATGGCGGTACTTAACAAGCAAACGATTGTTGATGTCTGCAACCCCTAACGAATTGTGTTTCGCTCTCTTTCTATGTTTCTGTCACTTTTGGGTCAAGATTGTTGTCCACACTCAATTGTAAATGGCAACCTTCAAATTCCTTGCCATAGGATGGGAACAGATGTCTTTAAAACGTAGAGATTTTATCGTTGCAGCAGGGTTAGGAGCTACTGCTGCTTCTTTTGGTAAACTTATCGATAACCCTAACAAATATACAGCAGTCAGTCAAACCAAGCCTATAACAGTTAGCCAGACGGAAACAGAGAATACAGATGAATGGCAAGAAATACGCAGCCAATTCAACCTAGATCCAAACTACATCCACATGGCGGGTCTTCTGATAACTTCTCATCCAATGCCTGTAAGAGATGCGATCGCGCAGTATCGGACAGCCCTTAATGAAAACCCAGGAATTTACCTACCTCAAAATAATTCCAGGTTACAAGAAGAAGCACGTCAAGCTATAGCAACCTATATAGGCGCACAGCCCAGCGATATCGCACTTACCGACAGCACCACAATGGGAATTGCTCTAGTCGTCAACGGTTTGCAAATTCGCGAAGGACAGGAAATGCTGACGACAGAGTTCGACTACTATTCTACTCACGAGTCGCTACGTTACAAAGCAGAACGCACTGGGGCAACCGTTCGAGAAATTCCTTTATACCAGAACATCCAAAACGTTTCAGCCGATGAAATTGTCGATACGCTTATTAATGCTGCCCGCGCGCAAACCCGCGTCATTACTGCAACTTGGGTACATTCCAGCACTGGTTTAAAAGTTCCGATTCGCCAAATAGCAGACAGGCTGGCACAAATTAATGCAGCCCGCAGCGAATCAGACCGTATACTGCTTTTAGTTGATGGAGTTCACGGTCTAGGCGTAGAAAATGCAACGATGGGAGATTTGGGCTGCGATTTCTTTATGGCGGGGGCGCACAAATGGATGTTTGCTCCGCGCGGTACTGGCGTAATTTGGGGCAATCCAACAACTCAAACTGCTGTTTCGCCAACAATCCCCACCTTTACTCGCACTGGCGATTGGGGAGGCACAATGACACCAGGCGGATTTAAACCGTTCGAGCATTTGTGGGCGATGGCGCAGGCTTTTCAATTTCACCAACAATTAGGGAAGTCTCGCGTTAGCGATCGCATCCATAACCTCAGCCGACAGCTTAAAGAAGGACTCAACGAAATGTCCCATGTCACCCTCTACACGCCAAAGGATGCAAATCTTTCTGCTGGGATTGTCTGTTTTGATGTGGATGGACTCAGCCCCAGGCAAGTAGTAAGCCAACTGCGACAGCGCAATATTATTGCCAGCGACACGCCTTACTCGCCGTCTCATGCCCGTCTAACGCCAGGAGTCTATAACAATCATCAGGAGATCGATCGGGTATTGAGCGTTATTGGCGAGCTTGGATGATTCCATTGATTTCGAGATTAAAAAATAAATGTGACATAAAAGTGACTAATCGATAATTAATAGCGATTGTCTGGGAAGAATGCAATATTTTAAGGTGTTAAGAAATTATTCCAGCAAATTTTCAGCTATTACTTGAACGACTCCTGTCGCTGTCTCTACTAATAGCCAACCGATCGCGTGATAATGGTTTGCCAAAAATTAATATTTAATCCGCTGCCGATTTGGTCTGAGTAAATAACCCATAGAAAGAGAAAGAGAGACGACGAGCGCCTCTCTATACATTTCCTACAACCTATGTCTCATCCCGTCGATCGATAATTTTCACTTCGGGTTCGTCGGTAGTAATGCGATCGCTCGTATTTGCCATAGGGCGATCGACAGCAGGTTTGTTCATCGGAGTGGGAGCGACACCAGAGGCGGAACTACGACCATCTGCGATATTATATACGTTCCACTGACGAACTCCTCCATTGCGCAAAATCGAACCAGCGCGATCGATTTCTGCTTCAGTTCCTTCTAAAATTACCAAGTAATCTCCTTGGGAAATTCTTTGGTCATAAGCTTTAGCATCTTCTTCAGGAATTCCTAAACCCGTCAGCGCTCCTACTATTGCACCTGCTGCTGCACCAATACCCGCACCTGCTAAAGTCGTTGCAATAGTACCTGCGGCTAAAAAAGGCCCCACTCCTGGAATAATCAAGGCTTCGAGTCCGACGAGTAAACCACCTGCACCACCCAAAACCGTACCTGCTGTTGCTCCAATACCAGCACCTTCTTGCGCTTCGGTATCGCCGCGATCTTTGATGTCATCGCGATCGGTTACACCAATGCCAGCAACTTGCTCGTTACGATCTGTGTCTTTAGCTAACACGGATATTTTATCCATTGCAAAGCCTGAGTTTCTCAGTTCGTTTAGCGCTGCTTGGGCTTCTCTTTTGCTGGAAAATGTACCGACTGCTCTCTTATACTGTTGTGTTACCATTTTTTTCTCCTTCAATAATTGCTAATTGATTTATTTAAAAACGCCGTTGCTTAGACTATTTTTCTTTGTGATCGCCGATCGCCTTCGGGTTTTTAGACAAAAACACATCAGTAAGTTGTAAAAATATTTGTGTTTTTGGTTGGCTCTGAACCACTAATTAATATTTTCTGACGCTGGTGGCTTTCTCGCTTCAGAACCAACTTCTAAGTACAGAAATAAAAGCCAACAATATATTGTTTTTTTTTACAAACAAAACTAGCATTTTATTTCCTATTTTTAGTTTCTTATATTTTTACTAAAAATTCTTCTACCTATAGGTATAGTTAAGGGTATTTCAAAAGAGAAAAAAAGCAATCTGAGAAGTTTTATTGTGCAAAAAAATTAAAAATAATGCAATAGTTACAACCTGAACGATAACACTGCCAAAAAAGTTTTCTCAATAGGTTGAATAACTTTTCCAACCATGAATTATCAAATTAGCATTGCTCTCGCAGATCGTAAAATCCCCTTATCAACCGAATTGTTAATTCTTTCAATGAGTTCGACTGCTGTAATAGCCGCAGAAGCAATCGCTTCTGCAACTTCTAAAAATTGCTTGTACTATATCCTGGCATCTGAGGAAATGAGCCTTAAGGTTGATTCCTTCAACTACCAGTCTCAAACCTAAAAATGATTAAAAAATGACATCGATCGCCTCTCACTAATGGAAGAGTGCGATCGCTTTGCTCTTATTCCACGCTTAGAGGAACTGAGGTCTTTTTAGATTTGACAAGCGCGATCGCGGATATGCGTCCGCTACTGAGAATACTCGCACCAATTAAAGCTAGGTTTTGTCGGGTTTCAAGATTAGCGCCATTGAGAATAGACCTATGGGCATAAATCTAAAATTCCTCAATCCAAAATCCTTTCATCCAAAATCCTTTCATTCTTAAGTGTCAATTCTTAAGACTTTTGCCCATAGGTCTAATGACTCCTGTATTATCGCTTTCAAATACCAACCCAATCGGGACGGGTACGTCTATCGTCAGTAATGGTGGCGCGTTAGGATTAGTCGCACTAAAATTCTCTCCGTTAGGAAAGGTAATACTATTAGCAGTTTTAATAGCTGTCTTCGTTTCCTGTTGTTGTAGTTCCCAGTCGTCGATTAGCTTGAAAAAGACGATCGGCGATCGCCTGCCTTATTTTCAAAGCAATAGAAGTATCCGCTAAAATATCTTGTGCCTGTTTGCGATAAACTGCTCCCGTAACTGTATCGACGCGATCGAGTCGTTCGAGTTCCGCACAAATTTTATCTGTATCTGCAATTGGTTTCACTGTCTATATCCTCCATGACAGTTGCTATTTC
>JALOOL010000502.1 GCA_025454425.1 Hydrococcus sp. Prado102
GCATGAGGTTTCAGAAAGTAGCCTTTTGCACCTTGCTCGATCGCCTGATCTCGTAGTTTTTGGTCGCTATGTGACGTGAGTACGGCAAATGGTATGGCAGAAAGTTTCTTATCTTGCTGGAGGTGAGATAATAGCTCTAACCCATTCATCCTTGGCATTTCAATATCGCACAAAATTAAGTCGCAAAACAAACCAGCATTTAGTTTTTCCCAAGCATCCAGACCATCACAAGCTTGTTCGATTTGATAACCCGCTCTCGTAAAAGTCTCGGACAGCATTTCCCGTATCATAAGAGAATCATCAACGATGAGTACTATCGATCGCGCTACAGTAGATTTTAGCTCGCTCTCTTGAGGTGGATTAGTAGAAATACGATGCTGTAATTCAGTATCTATTTTAATTACATTAGATATTATGTCATTATTAGCTGGTAAAGCTTTGACAGGTGGGGTTACATCGAGTTCTTTTTCAGTTTTAAGCTGAGTCGCCAAAGAGGTAGGTTTTTTTTCTTCGATTGGCGTTGATTGTTGAATCGATTCGTTTTCTTTAGTATTATGTGCTTTTTTCTTACGAAATAGTTCTGGACTCAAAATGCCCAATCCTACTAACGATGCAACTCCGATAAATTCTAATTCTTTATGATGTTTTCCTAAGAATGCTTTTTTAGCACTGGCTATGCTTTGCTCGATTTGTGTATTGTCTTTTTTATGAGGAACTTCTTGTTTTGCGCTTGGCTCTTGCTGACTAGGACTAGGGCTACCTGCATGACCTATATCTGCTATTAGCAAAGCTCCAGTAAATATAGGAAGAAGTGTTATCGTTTTTTTGAGCAAAGATAAATTGAATAACATTAGTTAAATTTCCTCTAGAACAATTTCAGCACTAGAAGAACTTTACAAATAAAAAGTGATAAAGTTGGGACAAAATAAGCCCAATTGTGAATTTATTTGTAATTTCAGCTTATAATTAATTTCTATTTTTAAAATAATTTATTTCAATATTGGACTTTCATTTACTTTATATATCTTCACAAATAAAAATAAATATAGATGTATCTTAATAGCTGAAAACTGCTACATAAAAAAATATGGATAAGACTCAATATACTTCTAAAAACCAGAAGAAATTATGAGAGCTTACCCACGTAAATATTAATTTTACTAAATGCTTGTCAAACTAACCCTTAATTGTGGCGCTCGGTATTTTCAGATTCAATTTTAGCTCCAATAAATAAGAGAACTGATGCCGCTAGTAAAAATGCACAAATTACCAGGACTTGAACCCAATTCATATGCAACAATCCTTCTACAATTACTTCGCGCAAAACGGAAACAACAGTGACTTCTACAGCTACTACAATAGAAATATGATGTTTTTCTAGATAGACGGCTAAAAGCCTAAATAACTCGACTAAAATAAAAATGAACAAACTATCAGAAGTAATTTGTTTAAAATCAGGATTAATCTGCAAAGACATGAAAATTTGAACGACTAACAATACCATCTCGATAATTAAGACAATACATAACAAAAAAACAAGCCAGTCTTGTACGTTGTCGAGATTGCGAAATAGCCGAAGTAATCCAAACCGTTTAGAAGAACGTTCGTTAGGTTGGCGATCGCTTGTTGAATTTTGATTATACAATCTCATCCTTTCCTCTTCCATGTTTAATTAAAATAAAGTTTGTACTGAAAAGAAAGTAAGCTCTCTCTAACTAAGAGAGAACTTAATTAACAGGTAACAGAGTTCAAGTTTTTAAGTCGTTGTTAGTTAGCATCAGGAGCAAAAACAATCAAAGCGATCGCGAATGGGGGTAAAAAAACAAATATCAGTCCAAGAAGAAAAATCATGATTGACTCCGTAAACAATTGTGAGAAAACAGTAATCAAACTCTAAGTTAAGCGGCTTTTCTAGTAGGCCAATCAACAATGCGACGCGAGTGCGGAGCTTGTTGAATTAAATCTTCAATGTTGCGGTTAATTGTTTTGCAGATGAAATCTAAAGGTAAGTCGTTGGGATCGTGACCGAAAGGCTCTTCAATTTCAGCACCAACTTCATTAATTGCTAGGAAAAGAAGAGAGACAAAAGCAAGAATCGGCCCCGTCCACCACGTCAATCCGCCAACAACTTGTAAAGGCAACAGTGCAAAATAAACGGAAAGTAAGATAGATAAAGTGATGGTGTAAACTAAAGGTACTGGTGTTTTTAAGATTCGCTCGCAACCGCCCAAAATATCCACCATTTCATCTAACATTTCGTGCAAAGCAGTAAGCTGAAAAACATTGAGTTGTTCGCGATCGTACTGATGTTGTAGATAATCGCCGAGCCAAAATGCCACTTCTAAAGGGCCGTGATTGACTGCGAGAACCTGTTGATACTGTTGAGGAGACATCAGTGGTTCTAACTCTTCATTCATTGGATCTCGTCGTAAGTGTAATTTCATTGCTACGGCAAAGGCTACCACTAAGCGCATCGCAGCTTCTTTATCCGTTCTATCTTTATGGTCTTTTTCTTCAACAATAATCCAAATTCCACGAGCTAAATTGCGCACTACGTTAACCATTGCCCCCCACAACTTGCGCCCTTCCCAGAAGCGATCGTGAGCAGTGTTCGTCCTAAAAATTAATAGCAAACTAAGAACGACATTGAGACACAAAACGACACTGGGAATGACTTTATTTTCGCTTAAAGAACTCGGTACGATGCCATAATAGTTAAGTATAGAAATTAAAAAACCATATCCACCACACGCCAACACCCAGGGGTAAATCCCATGAAGAACCGTTCCTGCCAACCGTAAAGAAACTTGTAGCCAATGTAGTTGTTCTCCCGTGTAAATCGAAAACTTTCCCTTTAGAGATCTCGATTCAACAAGTTGTTTTGTGGCCTATAGTCTTTGGTGAGGTGTCATTGGAGCTCTGTACGCAGCTTTGGCCGACACGTACGCTACACTTTGAGCTCTGCTGCATTGCTACTGTATTATTATACAGCTTGATTACTGCTCAAAGGTAGCGATATCAGATACACAGATACTTTTTTCATTGTGTATACAGCAAAATAGGAGTGGTGATTACAGCTGAGTGCTCATTATTACCTACATATGTCTTCAACATTGTACAAACGCAGCAACAAACTTTTTGTTAATTCCATTCTGTGCATTGTCATCTTGTCTCTCGCAGTTCTCAGCTCTCAGTATCCAGTTCAGGTTAGACAGCTCTCGGGTACAGATTCAGCAGTATTACTCGAACGTCCTTAGCTG
>JALOOL010000176.1 GCA_025454425.1 Hydrococcus sp. Prado102
CTTGAGTGCATCTTTTTGATTTTCTAGCTTGGATGGGATGACTCCAGGCGCGTCTAATAGCTCGATTTCGTCCGAAATACGCACCCATTGCAACTGACGAGTCACCCCCGCACGACGAGCGCTAACCACTGCTTTACGCCCCAGCAAACGGTTAATCAGGGCAGATTTTCCAACATTAGGCAAGCCAATGACTACGGCGCGGACGGGACGAGGAAGCATACCGCGATCGCGTCTTTTTCGATTCATCTCGATTCCTGCTGTTTGCGCTGCCTTACTTACGGCTCGTATGCCTTGACCGCGTTGCGCGTCGGTAAAATAAGGGATGTCTCCCTGTTGTTTAAACCAAGCTTTCCAAGCTTGATGTACCGATTTGGGAATCATATCAACGCGATTGAGGATGGTAATGCGCGGTTTGCTACCAATCCATTGAGCGATTTGGGGATGGTGAGAAGCTAGAGGAATGCGAGCATCAAGGACTTCGAGTACTACATCGACGCGCTTGAGTTGTTCTTTTAATTGGCGCTCTGCTTTAGCAATGTGACCTGGATACCATTGTATTCTGGCTAACCTCTTAAAACCAAGAATTTCAGAATCTATTGGCTCTTTTTGGGTATTCATCTCTATAAATTTATTTATAACTTAAGTAAATATAGTTAAACAATGGCGTATATGTTGCTCGATGTAAGCAACATATACGCCATCCTATCTAAACAAAGTTTAGTCAGATTGTGCAATAATTTCCAGATTTATTTATGCCATCATTACGGACAGATTTTTGCTAAAATACCCTGCGTTTATTTGGGTTTTTCCTTTGTATTTCGCTTTTATCGTCTAAATTTCCAGAGCGATTTCCAGACTAATCTTAGCTATTTTTCACTTGGTTACTATTTAGAAGGACGAGGGAATTTAGCAGGAGATGGAAAATATTTCACGGGTTCATTTTTCAATGCCTCTAGCATAAAATTCCGCCATATGGGGGCTGCATAACCGCCTCCCGTAATTCCCTTACCCAAAGCACGGTTAGTATCATCGCCAATCCAAACGGCTGTAGCTAACTGAGGTACGTAACCCACAAACCAGACATTTCGTTCTGAATCTGTTGTTCCCGTTTTACCTGCCGCCGGACGACCGATTTGGGCAGAAGTTGCCGTACCGCCACTAATGACCCCTTGCAATACAGAAGTCAGAGAAGCCGTTGCCCAAGGATCTAAAACCAACTTAGGTTTGGGGGTATTATCAAACAATACGTTACCGCGACTATCTGTCACGCGAACGATAATGGTTGGGTCAGAATGCCAGCCGTTGCTAGCAAAAGTAGCATAAGCACCTGCCATTTCTAGCGGCGTTACGTCAACCGAACCTAGAGGTAAAGAAGGAACGGCTATTAAAGGGCTTTTGAAGCCCAAACGACGGCAAACTTCAACGACTTTTTCCGTGCCTACCCTTTGACCGAGAATTACAGCAGGAATATTACTCGATTTCATCAGCGCCATCCGAAGGCTAGTAGGACCAGAAAAGCCTCCGCCATAGTTTTTCGGTCTGTAATAGATGCTGCCGTCCCGGATACTAATAGGCGCGTCATTGACAACAGAATCGGGAGTAAATCTACCGCTAGCGAACGCCGTATAGTAAACAAATGGCTTAAAAGCAGATCCAGGCTGACGGCGAGATTGAATAGCGCGGTTTAATTGGCTCTTTTTGTAATCGACACCGCCGACTAACGCTTTGACAAAATGCGTGCGAGGATCGACGGCAACTAGCGATATTTGCAGATTCTTCGCAGCTAGTCCGCGACCTCGCAAAGTCTGATAAGCTCGCTGTATGTTCGCCTCTGCCGCTTTTTGCATATTGTAGTCAACCGTAGTCTGAACGCGCATTCCACCTTTTAAAACCGTTTCGCGTCCGAATTTCTCGTTTAGCTCTTGAATGACAGCATCGGTTACATAAGGCAACTTGCTTCCTTGCCAGGAAGTCGGTTTGCCGAGGGCTAGCTTTTGGTTGAGTGCTGTTTTTTCTTCCTCGACAGTAATCCAGCCTAACTCTCGCATCCGAGACAAGACCAATGCCTGACGCTGTTTGGCTAGTTTGTAGTTATTAAAAGGACTAAAAGCTTCTGGTGCTTGAATTAAGCCTGCCATCATCGAGGCTTCTGCTAGCGTCAGTTGAGAAGCTGGTTTATTGAAATAGCTTTCCGCTGCCGTTTGAGCGCCATAATTATTGTGACCCCAATAAATATTATTGAGGTACATTTCCAAAATTTCGTCTTTTTCAAAAATTTGCTCGACGCGAATTGCCAAAACTCCTTCAGCTAGCTTGCGGCTATAGGTTCGCTCGTGAGAAAGAAAGATATTTTTGACTAATTGCATGGTCAGGGTCGATGCTCCCTCTTCTACCCCGCCGCTTTTGAAGTTTACAATTAAAGCGCGACCGATACTCGTCGGGTTAATTCCGTGGTGATAATAAAAGTGGCTATCTTCGATCGCCAAGACTGCTCGTTTGAGGTTGGGAGATATTTGGTTTAGTCCAACAACGCGACGGTTGGCTTCTCCATGAAGGCTAGAGAGCAGTTTTCCTTTAACATCGTAAATATAAGATGTCTCGGTGGGGGCATAACTGCCAAGTAGCCTGACATCTGGAAGGTTGCGAAAACTGACGGCTAAACCCACCATGCCGCCAGCTACTACCGCACTAGCCAACATACTAATGCCGAGAATGGTTCCGCCTGCTACCCTTGCTACGTCCGATTGAAATAGACCTTTGAGAAACAAAGGTTGCTTGCGTTCTTTTTTTTGTCCAATAGTGCTAGACGACACAGCGTTTTTACTTCCTCACTCCAAAAAATACTAAATTTTGTTATCGACGACTTAATAAAAAAATAATACTCATAATTTGATTTCTTATATTATTACCTCATTTTTCTTTGTTACCAGCAAATTTATTCCCGAAGATGGTAAAAATTTTATCTATAATAGTCAAACGGCAAGAATTCGGGCTATCTGGCTTCTTAACGCCCATCCAGTTTCTATTTTTTTAGACGAACAATTTCCCATGTCTGTTTCAGATCGATCGCAAAACCTTGATTGGCTCTATCGGGGAACGAGTGAAATCTTCCCAGATCGCTCGGATTCTGACGAGCCGCAAGAAAATCTAGCACTTTTCTTATCCAAGGTAGACCGTCCTGTGCGAGTCAAGTTGGGAATCGATCCTACAGGTTCTGAAATCCATTTGGGGCACAGTATTCCTTTTCGCAAGCTGCGTGCTTTTCAGGATGCAGGTCATACAGCAGTTGTTATTATCGGCGATTTTACCGCAACGATTGGCGATCCGACCGGGAAATCAGAAGTTCGCCGCCAGCTAACGTCAGAACAAGTTAGAGATAATGCCAAGGACTACTTAGATCGATTGCGTCCTATTTTAGATTTTGATACGCCAGGACGTTTGGAAATTCGCTATAACTCTGAGTGGTTAGCTAAACTCGATCTCAAAGAAATTTTGGAGTTGCTTTCTACAATGACTGTCGGGCAAATGTTGGCAAAAGAAGGATTCGCCGAACGTTATACCCAAGAAAATCCCATTTTTCTGCACGAGTTTCTCTATCCTTTAATGCAAGGATACGATTCGGTTGCCGTTAATGCAGATGTGGAGTTAGGCGGAACCGATCAGAAGTTTAATATTGCAGTCGGACGGGATCTACAGCGACATTTTGGCAAAAAACCTCAATTTGGCTTGTTATTGCCTATTCTACTCGGAACGGATGGGGTACAAAAAATGTCAAAATCACTTAACAATTACGTCGGGTTGAGCGAAGATGCACTCTCGATGTACTCGAAGTTAGAAAAGACTCCCGACGCTCTCATTAAAAATTATTTCGAGTTATTGACAAATTTACCGTTAGATAAATTACCAGAGAATCCACGAGAATGTCAGAAATTGCTAGCTGTAGAAGTCGTTTCTAAGATTCATGGTTCTCAAGCTGCGATCGCGGCGCAAAAAACAGCAGAAGATATCGTGATGAAGGGAAGTACTGCCTCTGCTCAAGCCGTCCCCGAATATTCTCTGGCTCAAATCGAATTTCCTGCTAAATTGTATTACATTCTCAATGCCAGTGGATTGTGTTCGAGCAATGGAGACGCTCGGCGACAGATTCAGGGAGGAGCGGTAAGATTAGATGGCGATCGCATTTCTGATAGCGAACAAGCATTTGAAAGTCCCGACCAACTCAACGGAAAAGTTTTGCAAGTCGGAAAGAAGAAATTTGTTCGTTTGACTAGTTAATTGCGATCGCCAGTTGATTTATCGAACTTCGGTTCCCTGATTGGGATCTCCCTCTTTCTTGGGATTTTGCGATCCTGCCGATTCGGGTTCTGCACCAGATCTGACACCTACGGCGATATCGCCTTGACCAGTTTTGCGCTGCATGGGTTCGATTGGGGTTTGCTTGCCGCCAGAAGCAGTATCTAGAGATGCTTTCGTCGGTCTTCCTTGCGCTTGAGCGCCAGCAACTTCTTCTAATTCGTGCATGGCAAAGTTATTGGTATTAATTCCCGAATAGCTAACTTTATTAAAACGCACGATAATTGGATATAAAACGCCGCCTTTTTCAATAGAAGCAACTGTTCCTAAATCTTTGTACCAATAAGATTCTTTCCGAAGAATGCGTACTGTAGAACCGCGTTGAATCACGATTTTTCTCCTTTTTAAAAGTTATAAAACTATACTTGAATGCTTGAGTACCTACACAAATTTTGCTAAGAACTTAAACAAGCACAGTTGAATTATTTATCAATGTTTAACAAATACTCTATTTACTTCTTCCTTAAAATCTTTCTCCAGACATAGATGATTGCGCGCCATAGGGACGATTTTTTAAATTTTGTCTTTTATCGCCATTAATTCTTCTCGCAGCGATAAGGGAGAATAACCTAAAGCAAATGCCTTATAACTATCCAAAGAAACGTTGGGAGAACGAGGAGCAGACATAGGGACATCTTTTTGCAGACAAGTTTGGATATTGTCTTGAGGAAGTTGTAAAACTTCTGCCATCAAACAACCGAATTGATAGCGAGAGATACTTTCTTTTCCACCTAAATGAAGTAATCCTTCAACTTGCAATTCTTGAGCGAGTAATAATCCAGTTGCTGCTGTCGTCCCACTGACAGGCGTTCTAAACTCATCAACAAATAAACTTAGTTTTTTCCCTTCTTTAAGAATTTTAATAAAAGGTTGAATAAAACTATTTGCAACGGGAGAATTTATCCCGAACATTAATGGCATTCGACAGATAGTAGTTTTGGGATAATACTGCAACATTCCTTGTTCGGCTAAAACTTTTTGCTCGCCGTAATAACTAATCGGAGAAACGCGATCGCTTTCTCGATAGGGAGGATTTAACCCATCAAAAACGAGGTCGGTAGAGGTAAAAATGCAAGGAATCGCGCGAGCGCTACATAATCGAGCAATATTTAAAGAAGCAGTAACGTTGATTTGATAAGATTCAGTGGGATGTTCTTGACAAACATTGGGTTTGGATTGAGCGGCAGTATGAATGACGGCAGCAGGTTGAATATCTAAAAATAACTGTTTGAGTGCCCGATAATCGGTGAGATCGACTTTAAGTAATGTAACGCGATCGAGTGCGATCGCATTCTTAGAATAAGTTCCATAAATTTCCCATTTTTGTTTCGCCAAGGAGCAAAGATGCCACCCCAAAAAACCGCTTGCTCCCGTAACTAAAAGTTTTTTCATTACAACCTACGCTTTATGACGCTCCAACTCATCAAAATTTCTTACAAACATACCGTTGACTGGATACATTCCCAATTTGGCACAATAAGGATTGTAGAGACGCATCGCAAAGCAGATCGATCGCGTAAAAGTTTCGCAACCTTTCTAACATTCTTGTAAAGCATTGAGTAGATTTTTAACTGAACACAGTTTTATCAACTCTGCCATAATTGCTATTAGGGACGTTCGCTTATATCCGAGGCTGAGTAATGAGTCGATCGATAAAACAATTAAGTGTCTACTTGGGAGTATTAGCAGTCGGCGTAGGCGCAGGCGTTTGGGGGAGCAGTTATTTGCTGTCCCAACACCTAGAAAAGACGCAGGAGCAACCCGCATTAGTTCCTTCCGTCTCGAATAGACCTTTACCGATTTTACCAAGTTCGTCATCTGGGGCAAATTTAAACTTCATCGCCAAAGCCGTCCAAAAAGTCGGCCCCTCAGTCGTGCGAATCGATGCGGCGCGGGAAGTGAGCGAACAACTTCCTGAAGGATTAGACCAGCCTTTTTTCCGGCGCTTTTTTGGCGAAGATCTGCCGATGCCTAGAGAGCATATCGAAAGAGGGACGGGATCGGGTTTTATTTTGAGTCCTGACGGACGTTTGCTCACTAACGCTCATGTAGTTGATGGGGCAAGTCGAGTTAAAGTAACGCTCAAAGACGGTCAAATTTATGACGGTCAAGTGGTAGGTATTGACAGAATTACCGATGTAGCAGTAGTAAAAATTGAGGCAACTAACTTACCCGCCGTCAGCTTTGGTGCAGCAGAAACCTTGCAGCCGGGAGAATGGGCGATCGCGATTGGTAATCCGCTAGGATTGGATAATACCGTCACTGTAGGAATTATCAGCGCGTTACATTCCCATCGAAACTGCCCAACGCATCGCCGAACAGCTTTTTACTAAAGGGAAAGTGGATCATCCTTATTTGGGAATTCACATGGTTACGCTGTCTCCCGACTTGCGAGAAGAAATCAATCGAGATAAGGAACTCAACCTGAATATTACGGCAGATAAAGGCGTATTGGTGATTCGGGTTATTCCTGACTCTCCAGCACAACGAGCGGGATTTAAATCGGGAGATATTATTAAAAAAGTTGCCACTCAGTCAGTAGCAACGGCTGCCGACGTTCAAGAAAAGGTCGAAAAAAGCGAAATTGGCTCGGTTTTAGAAGTAGAAATCGATCGCAATGGAGAAACTAAAATTCTCGCTGTCAAACCTGGTGCATTTCCATCGGGATCGAATCGGTAAATCTACTACGATAAGAATTTACGTACCGTTTTTTAAAGATATTGTATAGTTCCAAAATTTACCTTGACACTTAAGAAAAACCAAAGTTATTTTGGGATCGAGTTGATAAATAAATAATGCTTTAAGAAACTTAGCGTTGTCGGACTAAAAAGATAAACTGTCATTTCGAGTGCAACGATTGGGAGCGTTAACCTCGATATGACAACCAAAAAAATAAAACATAGTTCAACAACGCCAAAAATAAAGTTATTCTCAACAGTCTTACTGTTGCGAATTGCTTGAGAAGACACCTGAGAGTGCGCTTGAGTAATTCTGAAAGACAGGCTAAAGTCCCTTTTTTCAGGATATGTCTTCTTAATAAATTGTGCTGGCAAAATTGCCGTTCAATCTATGATTTTTTCAAGCAAATTAGTTTTAGGATAGAAAGTTTTGGTTGCTTAATAATGATTTCTTGATGGTAAAGAAAAAAATTAATTGGAAGTCTAAAAAATTGTAAATATTGTAGTGCGAGTTCCCTGCTCGCGCAAGCAAGACGATCGCACTACATTAGTTGTTGGCAAACAAAAGCTTCCGCATATTGGGTCATCCGGTCATCGGGAAAACCTACCCCAATCGCCAATCGCCAATCACCTTATTTCTCGTCAAATTCAACAAAATATGAAAGTACTAGTAACTGGAACGGAAGGATATCTCGGTTCGCTACTCGCTCCTATCTTATTGCAGCAAGGACATCAAGTACTGGCAGTAGATACGGGGTTTTATAAAGTAGGTTGGTTGTACAACGGAACCGAATTGACTGCCCAAACCTTGAATAAAGATATTCGACACATTACCCTCGAAGATCTTCAAGGCGTTGATGCGGTGGTGCATATGGCAGAACTCTCCAACGACCCCACTGGACAGTTGCTACCCGATATCACCTACGAAATCAACCACAAAGGTTCCGTTCGCCTTGCCAAACTAGCCAAAGAAGCAGGCGTGCGCCGCTTCGTCTATATGTCTTCTTGTAGCGTCTATGGCGTTGCTGATGGCGAAGTGAGTGAGGAATCGCCCGTCAACCCGCAAACCATCTACGCTATCTGTAAAACCTTGGTAGAAAGGGACGTACAAGCGATCGCAGACGATAGTTTCTCTCCCACCTTCATGCGTAACGCCACCGCTTTTGGTGCCTCGCCGAGAATGCGTTTCGACATTGTTTTGAACAATTTGTCAGGGTTGGCGTGGACGACCAAAGAAATTAAGATGACCAGCGATGGCACTCCTTGGCGACCTTTGGTTCATGGGTTAGATATCTGTAAAGCGATTGTCTGTGCCTTAGAAGCGCCGCGCGATATCGTTCACAACCAAATTTTTAACGTCGGCGACACGGCATTTAACTATCAGGTGAGAGACATTGCCGAAATCATAGCAGAGGTGTTTGAAGGGTGTCAGTTGAGCTTTGGCGACAACGGTTCGGATAATCGCAGCTATCGAGTATCTTTCGAGAAAATTAATCAGATGTTGCCGGGATTCAAGTGCGAATGGGATGCCAGACGCGGTGCTAAACAATTATTTGACGTGTTTGCACAGATCGATATGAGTGCCGAAACCTTTCAATTTCGAGGATTTACGCGCCTCAAGCAATTGGAATATCTAATTCGCACCCAACAAATCGATGCCGATTTCTTCTGGACGAGAAATCCTTCTTCATACAGCAAATAACAGTTACCAGTAGGGGACGGCGTTCAATGTGCGGAAATACTTCCGCACCCACGCCTCGCGAATGGTCATTCACCCCTACAGTGACCAGAACCTATGGTTTACTCAACTGCACGTGGCGACAAGATGATGATAGATAAAGCTCCAACTCCTCTAGTTAGTATCGGTCTTCCCGTCTTTAATGGAGAGAAATATCTCAAAGAAGCGATCGATTCAATTTTGGCGCAAACTTTTAGCGATTTTGAATTGATTATCTCAGATAATGCTTCGGGCGATCGCACCGAAGAAATTTGTCGTCAGTATGCAGCGCAAGATTCTCGCGTTCGCTACTATCGCAATGCTACTAACATAGGAGGAGCCAACAACCACAACCGCACCTTTGAACTCTCGCGAGGGAAATATTTTCGCCTAGCCGCACACGATGATGTCTTGACACCGACGCTGCTTGAGAAATGCGTTGCCATTCTCGACAAAGAACCATCGGTGGTTTTGTGTTATTCAAACATCATTCAAATTGACGAACATGGCAAACAAATTGGAATTCTGAATAAGGATTTAGCCTGTTCTGGAACGCCTTATCAGCGATTTCGCCAACTCGCTAATTGGAATCACGATTGCGAGGCGACTTACGGTTTGATGAGAGCCGAGATTCTGCGCAAAACTGACCTTCAACCCAATTATACCGATAGCGATCGCACGCTTTTGTGCGAACTAAGCTTGTACGGGCGATTTTATAAAATTGCGGAGCCTCTTTTTTACAAGAGATATCATGCCGAAATGTCAACGCAAGCATATCCTAAAATTCACGAGCGAATGACTTGGTTTTATCCACAAAAAAAGGCAATGAAAGTATCGGCTTTCTTTCCAAGTTGGATTAAAACCTTCCATTATTTGCGGATTATTAGTCGCGTTCCTTTGAATTTGAAAGATCGCATCTCGTGTTATTTACACGCCTTGCGTTGGCTGGTGCAAGCGCATTGGAAAAGCTTTGGCAAAGAAATTGTGTTGTTTTTGGTCAACTTAAAAGTTCAAAGTTCAAAGTTCAAAGTTCAAAAAATTGATTACTGATTACTGATAACTATGACATCAACCCTTGCAGAGATTAAAGAACTAAACGCGATCGCGACATCCTCTAACAATAGCTGTTCTTGTCGCTTCTGCGGAACGCCGCTCAAACATACCTTGGTAGATTTGGGGATGTCGCCACTGTGCGAAAGCTTCCTCAGTGCCGAACAGCACAACCAAATGGAGCCTTTTTATCCCCTCCATGTCTACGTTTGCGATAATTGTTATCTAGTGCAACTAGAACAATACGTCAGTCCAGACCATATTTTTACTGAATACGCTTATTTTTCTTCTTACGCTGTCACTTGGTTGCAACACGCCAAAGCGTATACAGATTTGATGGTTGAGCGTTTTCATCTCAACGGCGAAAGTCACGTTGTCGAAGTCGCCAGCAACGATGGTTATCTCCTGCAATACTTTGTCGAGAAAAATATCCCTTGTTTAGGAATCGAACCCGCTGCAAACGTGGCTAAGGTAGCCATTGAAAAAGGCGTTCCTACAAAAGTTGTCTTTTTTGGCGTAGAAACCGCCCGCAGACTAGTTGCCCAAGGAAAACAAGCGGATCTTTTACTCGGTAACAACGTCCTGGCGCAAGTTCCCGATATCAACGATTTTGTAGCGGGGATGAAAATTCTCCTCAAACCCGAAGGCGTTATCACGATGGAATTTCCTCATCTGATGCGCCTGATGGAGGAAAACCAGTTCGACACTATTTATCACGAACATTTCTCTTACTTTAGCTGGATTGCCACCGAAAAGATTTTTGCCGCTCATGGTTTGACGCTTTTTGATGTGGAAGAATTGCCTACGCACGGCGGTTCTCTGCGGATTTACGCGCGTCATAGCGAAGATAACTCGAAACCGATTAGCGATCGCGCGATCGCGCTCAAACAACGCGAGTTAGACTATGGTTTTACTAAGATGGAAACCTATCGTAACTTCGCCGCGCAAGTTGAAGAAACTAAGCGCAAACTCTTAGAATTCCTCATCAAAGTCAAACGAGAAGGAAAAACTGTAGTTGGTTACGGCGCTCCAGGCAAAGGCAACACCTTACTCAATTATTGCGGCATTCGCACTGATTTTCTCGATTATACGGTCGATCGCAATCCATACAAACACGGCAAATTCTTACCAGGAACCCATATTCCTATCTACTCTCCCGATAAAATAGCTCAAACCAAACCCGATTACGTGCTGATTCTTCCCTGGAACTTCAAGGATGAAATCATGCAGCAAATGGCATTCATCCGCGATTGGGGCGGACAATTCCTCGTTCCCATTCCTGAAGTAACTGTTTACCGCTAATAACTGCGAGGGCGCACGCCAAGGGTAGAGGGTAAAGGGATAATGAATCCAAAATCACTGATTATTGATTACTCTCTAGGGCGCACGCCATGCGCCCCTACAATTCATATAAACATTGCTAAAATGCTTTTTACGCCAACCAAACTAAACGGTGCATATATCCTTGAGGTAGAACCGAAAGAAGACGAGAGAGGCTTTTTTGCGCGGACTTGGTGCAAACAAGAATTTAGCGATCGCGGATTAGACACTGACATATCACAATGTAGCATTTCTGTCAATATAAAAGCAGGAACATTGCGGGGGATGCACTTTCAATTGCCTCCCTTTGCAGAAACCAAACTCGTGCGCTGTACCAAGGGAGCCATTTACGATGTCATTATCGACTTGCGCCAAGACTCCGAAACCTTCCTAGAGTGGATAGGAGTCGAACTAAGTGCAGATAACTGGAAATCGCTTTACGTTCCCAAAGGATTCGCGCACGGCTTTCAAACCCTAGAAGACAATACCGAAGTCTTCTATCAAATCTCAGAAAATTACGCGCCAGAATACGCCAGAGGAGTGCGCTGGAACGATCCAAAATTTGCGATCGCGTGGCCTAAAGAAATTAGCGTTATTTCCAGTCGCGATCGAGACTACGAAGACTACGAGCCAACAAAATTAAAAATGCTAATGGATATATGACAGTGATTTTTGCCCCCCTACCCCTGTCTTGTCCTCCTTGTCCTCCTTGTCTGCCTTGTCTTCCTTGTCCCTCTTCTCTCTGCGCCTCTGCGCCTCTGCGTGAGATAAAAAAAGCCTATGAAAATCGACTTAACAACTACGGGATTAGAAATGTACGATCTAATCTCCGAACTCTACCCAATATGCCGAAGCATCACTGGGAATGGCGTGCGAGAAACCCTAAAAATCCTGCAACGACACATTCCCTTAGACATTCATGAAGTTCCCACGGGTACGCCAGTATTTGATTGGACAGTTCCCAAAGAATGGAACGTGCGCGATGCTTACATCAAAAACGATCGCGGTGAAAAAGTTATCGATTTTAAAAAATCTAATTTACATCTACTCAACTACAGCACTCCCATCCATGAAAAGATGCCACTCGCGCAATTAAAAGAGCATCTTTTTACCTTGAGCGATCGCCCGGATTGGATTCCCTATCGTACCTCGTACTATAGCGAGAATTGGGGATTTTGCCTAACTCACCGCCAACTTGAAGCGTTGGAAGATGGCGAATATGAAGTGTATATAGACTCATCGCTTGAGGAAGGTTATTTAACCTATGGCGAATATTTCCTCAAAGGCGAAACCAGCGACGAAATCTTACTGTCTTGTCATATCTGCCATCCTTCGCTGTGTAACGATAATCTTTCGGGAATTTCTCTCGTCACCTTTTTAGCAAAACATTTGAGTGCGCTTTCCTTGCGTTACTCCTATCGTTTTCTGTTTATTCCTGGGACGATTGGATCGATTACCTGGCTTAGCTTAAACGAAGATAAAGCTTTTGCTATTAAACACGGTTTAGTAGTGGCGGGTGTTGGCGACTCAGGAAATCTAACTTACAAGAAAAGCCGTCGCGGGGATGCTGAGATAGATAGAACTGTGGCGCATATCTTAAAACATTCTACTCAACCTTATGCGATCACGGAATTTTCGCCTTATGGCTACGACGAACGTCAATTTTGTTCTCCTGGATTCAATCTACCCGTCGGAAGTCTAACGAGAACGCCATTTAATTGTTACCCAGAGTATCATACCTCGGCTGACAATTTAGACTTCGTTAGTCCGAAGGCTTTAGCCGACTCGCTGGATATTTATCTTGCCATTTTGGAGGTGTTGGAAAGTAACAAAAAATATGTAAATACCAATCCTAAATGCGAACCCCAGTTAGGAAAACGAGGACTCTACGGATCGTTTGGCGGTAAAAAAAGTACCAAAGCGCAAGAGATGGCGATGCTATGGGTTCTCAACTTATCGGATGGCGACCATAGCTTACTCGATATTGCCGAGCGATCGCAATTGGAATTTTCTTTAATTCGCGAAGCAGCAGAAGCCTTATTAAAAAACGGTTTGCTAAGAGAAGCCTATTGTTTACCTAGTTTAAAGGAGGTTGCAATTTTATGATATCCGAGCAAAGCAATATTACCTTTTACACTATCTCCGACGCTCGTTATTTTCCTGGAGTCGTTGCTTTGCTTAATTCGCTGCGACTGACGGGACATCAACACCGTTTAGTCATACTCGATTGCGGTTTGACTCCCAGCCAAAGGGAAATCTTACGATCGCATTGTATGCTGTTTGAGATGCCGAAGGTGTTAGCCAGCAACCCAACGCTGTTTAAACCCTTTCCTAACCTGCTTAATCCAACGGGGACGGTGGTTATAATCGACAGCGATATGATTGTAACGCGATCGCTACAAAACATCATCGACTTAGCGCAGCAAGGAAAAATATGTGCGTTTCCAGATCCCGAATGCGATCGCTATTTTGAAGAATGGCAAACGCTTTTCGATCTCCCAAGCAAACCGCGCCGTCAAACTTATGTAAACGCTGGTTTCCTCGCCTTCTCAACCGAATACTGGCCCGATCTCTTGCCGAAATGGTGGCAAGCCTGCCATAAAATTCTATCGCATCCCACCGTTGCCGAAGGAGTTGCCGATAACCCTTCCGCACAAGCAGATCAAGATGCACTTAACGCCTTATTGATGAGCGAGATCCCCTTAGATGCGATCGCGCTGCAACCAAAAGACGGCGAAGTCTTCCGGCGCAGATTTCAGCAAGTACGTGTTATTAACCGTCAAACCTTAGCTACTAGCTATCGCGGACAGGAGACAATCCTCTTGCACTGTTGCGACAGTCCCAAACCTTGGCGCGATCGCGCTTGGCGTAAAATCCGCGCTGACGATGCCTATATCTGTTTGATGCGTCGCTTGCTGAGTGAGGGGGATGTCACCGTAAAAGTTCGAGCAAAACAACTCCCCATTTGGCTGCGTGGGGGGATATTAGGACAATTAGCTTTTCACGGACTCGATCGCTTGAATGGAACAATCTTATTTGCCAAATCGCAAGTGAGAAGGTTAGTTCAAAGTTCAAAGTTCAAAGTTCAAAAAAGAATGTTTTGAGAATAACAGCGATGCAAAAAAGATTAATTCAGTTAGAGCAAAGATGAGTGCATTGACAGGACAGATTGCAGTGATAACGGGAGCAAGTAGCGGGATTGGTAAAGCGATCGCGCTACAACTCGCCGCGCAAGGTGCAAACCTTTGCTTGGTAGGACGCAAATTAGAAACGTTGCAAGAAGTTTCTCAAAAAGCCGAAACCTTTGGTACGAAAAGTTTTTGCTATGAAGCAGACTTAGCGATCGACAAAGAGATTTATCAATTTCAAGAAAAGCTCGAACGCGATTTCGGTTGGGTTAACTTACTCATTCACAGTGCGGGTGTTATCTCGATTGGAAATCTTGAAACGGCTTCTATTGAAGACTTCGATCGCCAATATCGTACTAATGTTCGCGCTCCCTACTTGCTGACACAAACCCTATTACCGATGCTAAAAACCCTTCGGGGTCAAATTGTCTTTATTAATTCAAGCGTCGGATTAACAGCGAGAGCAGGTGTCGGGCAGTATGCAGCAACCAAACACGCATTAAGGGCGATCGCAGACAGTTTGCGTGCCGAGGTAAATGCTGATGGAATAAGGGTTCTAAGTGTTTATCCCGGTCGTACAGCTAGCCCGATGCAAGCCTCCCTTTTCGCGATCGAAGGCAAAACCTACGACCCTAATTTCTTGATGCAACCAGAAGATGTCGCCTCAGTCGTCGTCAACTCCCTGAGTGTGCCGCGTACTGCTGAAGTGACAGACATCGAAATTAGACCTCTAAAAAAAGCTTTATAAATCAACTTACAAAGGAGAAAAAACAATGAAAGTAGTTCTATTTTGTGGCGGATTAGGAACCAGAATCAGAGACTATTCCGAAAGCATTCCTAAACCTATGGTTAATATCGGCTACCGTCCGATTCTTTGGCACGTTATGAAGTATTACGCCCATTACGGACACAAAGATTTTATCTTGTGTCTGGGCTACAAAGCCGATGTTATCAAGAACTATTTCTTGAATTACAATGAGTGCCTTTCTAATGACTTTGTATTGTCAGAAGGTGGCAGACAATTATCGATGTTAAGCAGCGATATTCACGATTGGAAAATAACTTTTGTCGATACGGGACTTCATTCTAATATCGGTCAGCGCCTCAAGGCAGTTGAAAGATATTTAGATGGCGAAGAAACATTTTTAGCAAACTATAGCGATGGTTTATCCGACCTGCCGCTCGATCGCTATCTCGAACACTTTAATAAGTCTGGTAAAATTGCTAGTTTCTTATCGGTTAAACCCAATCATACTTTTCACGTAGTTTCTACCAGAGAAGATGGAGTTGTTACTGATATTCAACACGTCCTTCAATCTGGAATGCGAATCAATGGAGGATTTTTTGCCTTCAAAAAAGAGATCTTCAAATATCTTTATGAAGGAGAAGAATTAGTTCTCGAACCGTTCCAGCGTTTGATGGAAAAAGAAGAATTAATTGGCTACAATTATGATGGTTTCTGGGGTTGTATGGATACCTTCAAAGATAAGCAAACCCTTGAAGATATGTATACTCAAAACAAATCTATTTGGGAAGTTTGGAAACATCAATCTCAACCTCAAAAAAGTCCAGCTTTAGTGTAGTAAGGGTGGGATGGGCATTGCCCATCTTGCTTTTTTTCTTAACCACAGAGTAGGTTTGTAGGTTGGGTTTAGTTCCTCAACCCAACCTACTTATACATGACATAAATAAAAAGTTAAAATGTTAAAACTAAATCTCGATCGCAATTCTAACTCTGAATATAAAGTTCTCTGTCTTGGCGCACATTGCGATGATATTGAAATCGGTTGTGGCGGTACGCTCTTAAAGTTTATAGAAAGTTATCCAAATACTGTTTTTTATTGGGTAGTCTTTAGTTCTAACGAACGAAGAGCGAAAGAAGCAATTAAAAGTGCTAATGTTTTTTTGCAAGGGGCTAAAATAGAAAATATTGTTATTCAAGAATTTAGAGATAGTTATTTTCCCTTCATTGGAACCGAAATCAAAGAATATTTTGAACAATTAAAACAAGATTTCGATCCAGATATAATTTTTACTCATTATCGACAAGATTTACACCAAGATCATCGTGTAATTTCCGATCTAACTTGGAATAGCTTCAGAAATCACTTAATTCTTGAGTACGAAATTTTTAAATATGATGGCGATTTAGGAAATCCTAATTTTTTCGTACATCTAGATGAGCAAAAATGTCAGAAAAAAGTACAATACCTTCTCGATGCTTTTGAGTCGGAAAGTAACAAACATTGGTTTACAGAAGATACTTTTCGTTCGATTATGAGACTTCGCGGTGTTGAATCTAACTCCCCAGGTAAATATGCGGAGGCTTTTTATTGTCGGAAAATGGCTTTTTAGATTTTTATTAAAGTCGGCGAATCCCATCAATTAATCCCTGACAGACGCTTGCCATAAAATCTAAATCTAACGTTTCTGGGCGATCGCTCGGTTGATGATAGTGAGGATTTCTTAAGAAAGCCGTATCTGTCACCATCATAGCCCGATATCCCCTATCCCAAAATGGTGCATGATCGCTACGTCGCGTTGCTTCAACCCATTTACCCTGTTGAGGAACTGGCAGCCATTGACATGACGCTTTAGCGCGACGAATGCGGTGGCTAAGGCGTAGCAAGTCCAAGATTGAGGATAAATTTCCTACTAATGCAATAAAATCGCCGCGATTGGGATAAAAATACTTTAATCCAGCCGGATAGCGTTGAGAATTGGCAGTGCGATCGCAATATCCTAGCATCTCCAGAGACAGCATCAAGCGTAAGGGTTCTCCGATTTGCTTTAAATGTTCTGCATACGCCGTACTGCCTAGCAATCCGTATTCTTCTAAATCGAAGGCAACTAGGCGAATTGGCGATTTAGGAGGTTCGGCAGCAAATGCCCTGGCAAGTTCTAATAATACTGCAACCCCAGAAGCGTTATCGTCTGCACCGATGGTTCCTGGGACAGCATCGTAATGCGCGCCAATTAAAATGGGAGGAGAAAGATTGTTATTGCGACTGGGTAAATTGAGAATAAGATTTTTATGGATGCCACTACGAATATAAAATTCATGGTAAGTGACTTCTCCCCACTGCTGAAATTCTGCACGGATGTATTGTTGCACGAAAAAGTGTCCAGCCGTAGCTATATAAGGATCTCGTACCCGTGCAAGCATACTGAGATGGGAGTAAAGACGCTCTTTTACCTCATTAGTCATTATTAATTGGGGAATGGAGAATAAGGAATTGGGAGAATATTTATTCCTCTTAAGTTCCAATAAGATAAGTGTAAGCCACCCATTAGCCGTGCTAAGTAAGTCAGCAAAAATAAAGCTTACATTCGCATAGGGTGCGCCATGCCGAAGATAACCTATAGATAAGGGTTATAAGTAGAGACGCGATCGCCAAGATTGTCTTTACTGGCTTAATAGACGCAAGCAAGAAAAAATTTGTTCTAGATAATCTTACAGATAAATTCAAAGATAAGAATTTCTAACTTCTACGAACAATATGAAATTCAGTTAATCGAAACTGAGGAAAACTATACCATTTATCGATCGCTTTTAGATAGCCACTCGTTCGTACTGCATAACCATCGCGATAATTTTACTCGTCGATCGTTTCTTTGATGTACGTAGGCAAGCAAAATGCAGCTTGGTGAACGTCTGCATTGTAATAGCGAAGCTTATGTTCTTGGGCAAATTGTGTTGCTAAGCTGCGATCGCAATTTTTGATTGGATGCGGCCCTTGTTTGGAACAGTAAGTCAAACTCCACATTCCCGAAGGATACATGGGAATGAACACTAAATAGCAATGCACTTGCTCTTTTCCAAAAACTTGTTTGAGACATTGATTGAGTTCGACAAATGCTTTGGGGTTAAAAACTGGCGATTCGCTTTGTACTGTTACGACTCCGCCAGGACGCAAGCAGCGATAAACATTCTCATAAAACGATCGCGTAAACAGTCCTTCCGATGGGCCTACGGGGTCTGAAGAGTCAATTATTACTAGATCGTAAACAGCATCGGCGGCATCTGCGACAAATTTAATCCCATCATCGATCGTCAAGTTTAATTTGGGATGGTTAAATGCTGAGGAAATTGTCGGTAAAAATTGCTTAGAGGCACGCACTACTGCTTCATCGATTTCTACCATGGTCACCCCTTCAATGTGA
>JALOOL010000177.1 GCA_025454425.1 Hydrococcus sp. Prado102
CGTGCGGGGTTAATCTGTTCTGCAATCAAGGCTTGCTGGATTAGGCGAGCGCGTTGAAGTCCTAACGTCTGGTTTTTGGCTTGGGGGCCTTTATAATCAGTATGCCCGATTATTCTCAAATATACTTTTGGATTGCGATCGAGAAATTGTCGAATGGCTCTAAGTTGATTGGCGATATCGGGAGAACTATATTGAGTCGAACCCGATTCAAAATAAATGCGAGTTTCCAGAATCGGTCGAATTTGTACGATATTAGAGACTGCTTCAACGCCTGGTATTTGCATAAATGCTTGAGTAATTTCTTCAGCGTCGTTAAAATCGGGCACTATTCCTTCTAGGGTAACTGTTTTGGTTCCGTAATCGTGTTTGCTAGTAATTGCTATACCATCTTTTTGATTAAAAATCCAAGTAACTCTTTGTACCTCGCCTGCGGTTTGGACGGGATCGACTGGAACATTGACAGCGATAATTTGATTGTTTAGTCGGAGATTCGGCGCTACAGTAGCCACTATCTTTCCCGCTTTGTCTTTTAAATATTCGTTGGGAACCCTTCCTGTTAGCGTTAAATTGTCACCGCGCACTTCAGGAACAATCCGATAAATTGATAATTCCGGCGTAGCATCTAGAGCATTAGAGGTTTGAGATTCGATATGGTAAGCTCTTTCGGCACGATAAATTATAAATCCCCAAATTGCTAATAAGCAAGCGACGATAAATAGCACTGCATAAGGAGGTTTTGAGGATTTTTGTCGTGCTTCTGTCTTGGTTAATTTTTCTAGTAATAACTCTACTGCATTGGGTATCGTTGCGGGATTGCCATCATAGACAGAAATCAGTTTGCCATATTTTAGGACAATCCTGCCGAGCGTTTTTTTAAGTCGCTGGGTAAACTGTTTAGACGGTGCGCCTTTAACTACGGCGGCGATATAGCAGTATCCCGCTACTTCTAAGATGATTTGCGAGGCATCGTATTCGATTTGGTGGAGTTCGGAAAATTCTCCAGGTTGAACGATTCCTTCGTTGACGAAGCTGCGAATAGCGGTTAGCAATCCTGCTAGCATATCGGCTTCTAGCCTCAAATCCAAAGCGGGATGAACTTCGCGGATGACTAAACCCGATGCTTTGTGAATGAGAAAAACGGCTTGAACTTCATAGTTAACGGCTTCTTGAAGGATTAATTCTGCTTCTGAAACTCCCTGAATTTTGGCGCGAATTTTGCGTTTGATTCCTGCTAAACTGAAAGCCGATTCTACTTTGTCGTTAATCGTTTTGACAAGTTCTACCATGTATTTTGAAATGGTGCTGCCAATAACGGGATACAGGGCATCCACCATCGCATCTTGTTCGACTCTTATTTGATTTTTGATCGCTTCGCCCATTTCTGGACCGAGGGTTTTAGCTATAGAATCGGGATCGAGTCGAATTTGTTCTTGTATGGCGATCGCCATTTCTGGCGCGATCGCTTTAGCAATTTCTGTTGGCGATTGTTTGATTTCGCGCGCGATCGCGGTTGGTAGAATAGTTGCGATCGCTTCTCCCATTTTTTCTGTATCTTGTTGCGATCGCTCTTGAATTGCCCGATCTAAAATAGGAACGATTGCTTTGAGCAATGAGTCTTGCGACTCGATATTTTTGTGATTGAGCAGTTCTGTAATTAATGGAATAATCGGATCGATTAATTCAGTTGGTTGATAAACTTGCTTTTCTAGTTTTTCTAATTTTTCTTTAAGGGTGTCAATGGTCTGATGCAATTCCCACGGAATCGGTTCGTCTGTAGATGTTTTTTTGGTTTGTTTTTCGGAGGAATTAAAAGGATTCTGGGAATTTTTGTCAGGCTTAAGATTTTCTTGAGGGGGTAAAGAAATCGCTGGGGAGTTTGAAGAAGCTGGAGGTTTGTGAATCGATATTTCAATTAACTCGTGCGAGTTAGAATTCTGAAAATCTGCTTCGGGTTTAATTGAAGTTGCCTTGGGGTTTATGGAACTGTTTTCCTTGGTTGTTTGCAGTTCCATTAATAGCCTTAAAAAATCCTCAAGCGCTTCTGTTGCTTGCGGATCTGAATTAGCGAACTGTGAATGATTATTTGACGAATTTTCCTCCGAGTGCGCCATTGCTTGCTACCCGCTACCCGATTCTTTTTTTATTTCCTTCTAGTCTACAAGCAAGAAGCTTTGTTTCAGCGATTTTGCTGCCAATAATAATCCTCAACGAAGCGCTCCCCAATTTATCGTTCAGAATGCTAACAATTATTTATTATTCTGATGGCGTTGGTTGCATTTCGGGCTGTTCGGGCAACAAGAAATCCGTTTGAACTTGATTGTCGGCGGCTTCTTTTAGGTTGGGAACGAATTCTGTTCCTTTAATTTTTAAGCATAATTCAAATAAAACTTCTGCCAAATCTCTTCGAGAAACTTTTCCTTCTTTGAGATCTGTCATTCCTTTTTCCATTTCTGAAAAAAATTGTTGCTTTAAAACTTGAAATTCTCCTTCTAGTTTTTCTCTAGTTTGTGAAACTTCATTTCTTAAAAAGTTTGCTTGATAGTTTACTTTCTTGTCTAGATTATCAACGCCTTGAATAAGCTTTTTATTCGTTGATTCTATTCCCTGTTGTAGTTTGCTGGTTTCTTCATGAGTGGTTAGGCTGAGATATTTAAGTTTTTTCTCAAGCGAATCCAAACCGGAGCGAATTTCATTAGACAGAGATTCTTGGAGTTGAGTGAGGCGATCGCGCATTTCTGTTTGGAAGTTGGCGAGTTCTGATTCGAGTTTATCGAGACGGCGATCGTTGCTTTCAAACAGTTGTTCGTATTCTTTGATTTTGTTACCAAATAATAAATGGCGAATTTGATCGATATTTCCCAAACGGTCTTTAATTTCTTCTTTAGCGATTTCAGTCATCTCAAGCGAACTCCAATGGGTAGAAATTTTGACATTACCTAAGTTTATATTATGTTATTTTTAATGAATTGAAGCAAGTCAAATTAATGTTTGTATAGTCTCGCTCGGTTATTTTTTCCAAGCAAGTTAACCATCTGTTAATCTATCTCGCGTTTGTGTAATTTAAATCTTTGTCTTCAATACATAACAGAGAAGATGACTGTTTTGACTAAACGCGATCGCCTAAACTAACTTAAGGTGTTTGTGTATATTTGCCAAGGGTTGTAGAACATTCTTACGTTATTATGCAATTAAACAACCGCGATCGCCAAGCAAGCTACAGATCGGCTTTAGCATTTGGTTTTTTCCTTTGTTAAGCTAAAGATTAGAGAGTGGATTGAAAATCGTAATACATATGGATCTTGTTAGCTTGGGAACGTTGATACTCAGTTTATTGTTCGGATTGATGACCTTGCTATTTATTTTGCGGATTGTTTTAACTTGGTATCCTCAAGTCGATCTCAACCGTCTTCCCTTCAATTTAGTTGCTTGGCCGACAGAACCTTTTCTCGTTCCAATACGCAAAATCGTTCAACCTATCGGCGGCGTAGATATCAGTCCGATTATTTGGGTGGCGATTTGTACTCTATTGCGGGAAATTCTTCTAGGACAGCAGGGAATCATAACAATGGCGTTGCGTTAAATCAGCGACTAGTGATTAGAGTTCAAAGTTCTTTCGTCGCGTAGCTAGCGTAAGAACGTCTTTAGTAGCCTGTCCCTTGGACGTAGCAATTCTTTAGTTCAAAGTAAATGTCCTTTCTTGTTCCGTATTTCCGATTTCCATTATTACGCGATATATCGCGTCTCTACACCGACTTTCGACTTACGTCCAAGGGACGGGCTTCGCCAACGACTTTCGACTTTCGACTTTCGACTTCCGACTTCCGACTTTCGACTTTCGACGATAGTAACTTACTTGATTCGATTGTAGATTTAAATACCGAACAGCTTTTTAATCTGTTTTCTCAACCAAACAACAGGACTTTTTCCCTCTTCTGAGTCAGGAATTAAGTTTAATTCTTTCATTTGTTTTTCAAATTCTTGTAAAACTTCTTGTCGTTTAGCTAACTCTTGAACAATTTCTTCTGACAATCCAGGATAGCTTTTTAGGAGTTGACCAAAACTTTTGCTGTCGATCGCAAATAAGATTGTATCAGATTGCGATCGCATCGTCGTTGGATAAGGAACGCCTAACATTAATGGCAATTCTCCAAAAAATTGACCTGCTTCAAACGTAAATAACTGTTTTTCTATTTTTTCTTGTTCGTAAATTGCTTCTATTGTTCCTGATAAGACAATATAAAAAGCATTTCCTGGATCGCCTTGACGACATAATATTTCTGATTCTTCTAAATGTTTGCGACAACCCAACTCAATTAAACTCCGTAGATGTATATCGCTCAGCGCACTAAAATAGCTAATTTGTCGGAGTAGATCGCGCAAAAAAAATGATTGGGAAAGAGATTTGTTGATTTGTTTTATATCTTCTTTTTGGGAGTCTTTTTTGCTTGGTAAATTTAAGATCTCTGGATTTTTTAACCAAAGATCTCTTTGAGGAAAAGGAATTTGTATGTCAGCAGCACGCAAATTGTATTCAATAATAAAATTCAAGGAGCTTTTAATCAAAAGTTCTTTATCGATAGTATTCACCCAAACAAAAAGTTCAAAATTCAAAGCATTATCGCCAAATCCAATAAAAACGACTTTTGGAGGCGGTTGATATAAAATATTATTATCCATATAGGCAGAATTTAAGAGAACTTCTGTTACTAAAATTGGATCGCTACCGTAGGCAACTCCAACGGGCATTCGGATTAATCCTTTTAAGTTGGTATAGCTTTTATTAATAATTCGACTTTCGACCAGTAAGCTGTTAGGAATAATCACTTCATTGCCATCTAAAGTATGAATAACTGCCGAACGAATTGAAATTTCATCGATATATCCAGAGATAGTATCTAACTGAATAAAATCGCCTACTCTTAATTTTCTTTCTATCAAAAGAGTGATCCCACTAACTAAGTTTTTGGTAACATCTTGTAAGCCAAAACCAATACCTACGCCTAAGCCGCCAGCAATAACGGCAAAAGTAGCTAAGTCGAAGCCACTGAGTTGTATGACAATTACGCAGCCGAGCGCGCCAAAGCTATAACTAATTAGAGTAGAAAGTGCCTCTCTATTCCCTGGATCGATTCCTAGCTTTCCTAACAGTCGGTATTTAAGAAATCTCTTAACCAGCGTGGTTAGAAAAGCTAAAACGATAAAAGATATAATGAGTCTTAATACCCAAATTAGTGAAATCTGTTCCTCTCCCATTTGAAAAAGAGGAGCGGTAAAAAGTTGAAAAATCTCACCTAAGAATCGATTGAATTCCATAGTAGTTAGTTTTATCGCATTTAAGAAGGAAAAATGTCTCTAAAACGATTAATAAAAGCTATTATTTTAGCAACAATTAGCCTTTCGATTCCCGTTTCGCTAACAGCACAGAATCCCCCAGCAAGCACTTATCAACCTGGTTTTTGGCAACCCAAAGCTAGAGTAGATCTCAATCGTCCCGTAGCCATTAGGCTTATTAACGAGACAAATATGATGCTTGACTACGACCTAACTACAAATATAGAACCATCGCCCGAACAAATCTCGCCAGGAAATACGGCGATACTCAAAGGATTTGCTTTACCTGTTTATATTTTGATTAATCCAACCGATACAAGCTCAACGCCTAATTCGTCGCCGCCTAATTTAAAATACGATGTTGAGGTAAGTCAAAATAATGAAATTTTAGTAAAAATTCGCAAAGTTGCTCCCGATACCCCTGGAGACTCGACGCTCAACTTGAACGAAGCGGGAGCGATTTATATTTATTAACTGGCACTGCTGAACCCAGATACGATAACTGGTCACTGGTCACTGGTCACTGGGGAAAGGGAGACAAGGAGTGTGGGTAGTGTGGGGAGACTCTTGAGGACAAGAGAGACTTTTGAAGACAAGGGAGACAAGAGAGAATCAAAACTTTCGACTTTCGACTTTCGACTTTCGACTTTTTTAACTGGTCGCTGATAACTGTTAAAGGGCGTTCAGTTGCCATATAATTATGAACAATCTTTAATCTAAAAGCGATCCCCGTGTTAGAAGCATTCATATTTGCAACAATACTGTGTGGATTCTTCGGTATTATCTTTAAAAAAAATCTGATCATGAAAATCGTCTCTATGGATGTCATGAGTACGGGGGTTGTCTCCTATTACGTGCTGATGGCATCGCGAGAAGGTTTGTTTGCACCCATTGTTTCTTCAAATGCCAAAAATGTCGCTTATGCCGATCCAGTTCCCCAGGCGGTCATCTTAACGGCGATCGTGATTGGCTTTTCGATTCAGGCATTAATGCTGGTCGGTGTTATGAAGCTAGCGCGAGATAATCCGACTCTAGAAAGCCATGAAATCGAGAAGAATAATACGCCATGAGTACCCTGACAATTGCCTGGATCGCACTGCCGTTTTTTATAGGGTTTGTCATCTATCTGATCCCTCAGTTTGACCGATATCTCGCGTTTTTCATCGCGATCGCTTCGGCAGGATATGCGTTGCTGCTATTTGCCCAACAAGCGCCCCTAACCCTAAAATTAATCGATAATTTTGGTGTTGTATTAACAGCCGACCAATTGAGCGGTTATTTCATTCTCACAAACGCACTGGTAACGGCAGCAGTTCTCTTTTACTGTTGGCACAATAAAACGGCTTTTTTTTACGCACAAACCATCATTTTACACGGCAGTGTCAATGCTGCTTTCGTCTGCGAAGACTTTATTAGTTTATACGTAGCCTTAGAAGTGAGCGGGATTGCCGCATTTCTCTTAATAGCCTATCCCCGTAGCGATCGCTCGATTTGGGTTGGCTTGCGCTATCTCTTTGTCAGCAACGTGGCAATGCTGTTTTATTTGGTTGGGGCGGTGCTTGCTTATAAAGCCAATCATACGTTTGCTTTTTCGGCGTTACGCGGCGCACCTCCAGAAGCGCTTGCTCTTATCTTTTTGGGGCTACTGGTAAAAGGAGGGATTTTTGTATCGGGATTGTGGCTGCCGCTGACTCATTCTGAATCTGAGACTCCGGTTTCGGCATTGCTATCGGGAATCGTCGTCAAAGCGGGCGTTTATCCGATGGTACGTTGCGCGCTGATTTTGGAAGAGATCGATCCTATCGTCAGACTCTTCGGAGTGGGGACGGCGCTGCTAGGCGTGTTCTATGCCGTTTTTGAAAAGGATACCAAGCGGATGCTGGCGTTTCATACAGTTTCCCAGTTAGGCTTTATCCTCGCTGCCCCAATCGTAGGCGGTTTTTACGCGCTGACTCACGGACTGGTCAAATCGGCACTATTTCTAACAGCGGGTAACTTACCGAGTCGCAACTTCAAGGAGTTGCAAAAAAAACAGATCCCTACTCCGATCTGGGTAGCTCTAGTTATAGCGAGTTTTTCGATTTCCGGTTTTCCCATGTTATCTGGCTTTGGGGCGAAGGTATTGACAACGAAGAATTTGCTGCCCTGGCAAGTTATTGCAATGAACGTTGCGGCATTAGGAACGGCAATTTCGTTTGCCAAATTCATCTTTCTGCCGCCTGGGGGAGAAAAAGAAGATACAAGTCCTGGGTTTTGGGCAGCGATGATTCTCCTGCTTGGCGGGTTGATTTTTGCCAATGTCGTTTATTATGAGGCTTATACTTTTGAGAATATCGTTAAACCCCTTGCCACTATTGGCGTTGGTTGGTTGGCGTATTGGTTTATTTTTCGACGGTCAGCAATTAAGTTACCCCGCGAGATCGAAGAATTCGACCATCAGATCGGTCTGATGAGCCTGATTTTAATCTTGCTGTTCTGGATGTCACTAGCGCGATCGAATTTATGATATTACGATTAACTATTTGGTTTCTGCTTACGGCTAATCTGAGCGTGGAAAATATTATCATCGGCATTGTGATTGCCTTTTTATTGCCGCGCAGCTATACAAACTCGGAAACTTTAAGGGATTGGTTGCAAGCGGCAGGGAAGATCGCGGTGACGATTCCACAGGCATACATGGAAGCCTTTGAAATGCTCTTTCGCCCACATAACCAAGAAGAGATAATTATGGAACGAATCCGAGGATCGCGATCGCCTCGTCTGATCTTCCTAGATGTATTTCTGATTACTTTTACGCCCAAAACGATTGTTTTGAAATACCACGAAGAAGGCTATTACGAAGTACATCACGTGCGACGGAGGTAAGCTTTTTAAAGTCGAAAGTCGTTGGCGTAGCCCGTCCCTTGGACGTAAGTCGAAAGTCGAAAGTTAAAAGGCAGCTATGCTGGAGCAGAGGGCAATAATAATTCGTAATTTCTGAGGAAGAAGGTAGAAGGAATAAGAGGTATAGTTTTTTTCAAAAAAATAGAACAGCTTAAAAGCTATGAATTTTATACTGATTGCAATGATTCTGGCACTACTCATCCCCTTCTACGAAGCTTGGAAGGATGATGATATTTGGCAAACAATGTTGGCATTAGCTAGTATTTCGTCCAAAACGGCGGTTATCGTTCTCTTTGTATCAGTCTTGCGGGATGATTGGATGATGGGAGTTGCAGCGGTGATTATTTTAAGCGTGGGGAATGCTGGTTTTATGTTGCTGGCACAGATACTCAAAAAGATGGGCGACACATGATCGATATACTCAGTTACACCTGTATAGGCGTAGGGATCGTTTTTTGGTTTTGGGGAACTTCTTATCTACTTGTCAAGAGATCGGTCTTATACAAGCTGCATACGCTTTCGGTAGCAGATACGCTCGGTTCGATCGCGATTATCGTCGGACTGCTGCTCAAGATCCCCAGCGAATGGCCATTTTTGCTCCTCGCTATCATTTACTTGGCAATCTGGAATACAATGCTGGGATACGTGTTGGCATATTGTTCCAGTAGCACAGAGAAGAATGAACGATAGCGATAGTTATATCTATATCCTAACCGCTCTGCTACCATTGTCTGCTTGTATGGTGGTATTTCAGGTCAATCCCTATCACGCACTGGCAGTTCGGGGCATTTTGGGAGCGGTAGCAGCAACGATCTATGCGATTTTTGGGGCCCCAGATGTAGCATTGACTGAAGCTTTGGTAGGGACTATGTTGGCGATTACTCTTTATGCGATCGCCGTGCGTTCCTCGCTAGTGATGCGTCTGGGCGTACTCAAAAATGGAGAGGGCGAAGCAAATAACGATTTTGGGCAACTGATAAATCGCTTAAAAACCATTTTTAGCAAATACTATATGCGTCTCGAACTAGTTTCCTATGAGGATACGCAGACCCTGCAACAAGCGCTGACGGACAAAGAAGTCCATGCAACCTGTACTCGGACGGACGAGCGGCAACCTTATCAGACCGCGATCGCCGTTAAACGCATCTATGACATCGTGCAAGCCGAAGTTCCCTCGCCAGAAACAACCCTAACTTATGTTGATAGATCGGATTTAGGGGACAAGCACAAATGAAATGGATTTATTTGATAGCAGGAATAGCGCTATATGTCAAGGCAATCGTCATGCCCAATCCAGCACCGGACTTATCGGAGATCTCAATCGCTGAAATCGTAGTACAAGATAGTGGGGTTCCCAATGCGGTTTCGGGGATCATTTTTAGAAATCGTCTCTATGACACTATTTTTGAAGTAGTCGTATTTACGATCGCAATCATGGGGTCAAATTTTCTGTTGGCTAATGAAAAGCCCATTGGCAAGATCTATCAATTTACAGACCAACCATCAATTGTACTGGCGCGTCTGGGAGCGACCATTTCCGCTTTGGTAGGGATAGAACTGGCAATTCGAGGGCACTTAAGTCCTGGCGGCGGTTTTGCGGCTGGCGTAGCGGGAGGAACCGCGATCGGTCTTGTGGCAATTACCTCATCATCGGAGTGGATGCAGGAAATTTATAAACGCTGGAATGCCGCAACCTGGGAGAAAATTTCGGTTCTTCTTTTTGTTGTCTTATCAGTTATTACCCTAGCTGGAATGGAATTACCGCACGGCGAGTTGGGCGCACTTGTCAGCGGCGGGGCTACTCCTCTGCTTAATATTTTAGTCGCCATAAAAGTTGCCTTGGGATCGTGGGCGGCTGTTTTGATTTTTATTCGCTATCGGGGATTGTTGTGAATTGGGAGTTAATTAACTAGCAAAAGAGATTTTGTAGAATCACAATTAAAACGAAAAATGTTCGATCTCTCTAATTTGACGTTATTTCTTGTTGCTGCGATAGTTTTAGTGATAACTCCCGGCCCGGATACGTTGTATGTTATCGCGCGCAGTATCGGTCAAGGAAGAAAGGCGGGAATTATCTCTGCTTTAGGAATTTGTGTCGGTCTTGTCGTTCATATTAGTGCAGCCGCGATCGGATTATCGGCACTCTTGATGACCTCTGCCATAGCCTACAGTATTGTTAAGTACGTTGGGGCGGCTTATTTAATTTATCTAGGCATTCGTACAATTTTCGATCGCGATGCTCATAATCCAGCAAACACTCTTTGAGCAAGCAGCAACCTTATCCTTTCGGTCTTAACGCTCCTGAAAGCGAAGTTGAAGTTATGGATCGAGCAAACCGAGTAGCTCTTATTAACGCTCGGTAAGAATGCGATCGCATCTGCTCGATATTGAAGCTTTAGATATTATGATTTGCCAATCTCTAACACGCTACATTTCGGGATGTCTTCAGGAGTTAAAACTTGCCGACACAAAAACAGTCAAATACAGCAATATTCCTTTGTCAGTTACTTTCCAATCTTTTCCAGACAATACAGTTTTTCCGTTACGATCGCAAGTTGAAAACAATCTACATTCAGGCTGGAGCGACTGATGAAATTGCGCTGATAATAAAAGAAGATGGCAATTGGGACTTTGTTTTATGATACAAAAGCTACACCAGATGACCAATACCGAACTCAAACAATACATTTCAAAACATCGAAATGATGGTGAAGCGTTCCGAGCAGCTTTAGAAGTGTTGATGAGTCGCCGCGATCCGAATACACCTTATCAACCTTATCCATTCGATCTTAACGATCCTGAAAGCGAGGTCGAAGCGATTTTAAGGGAAAAGATCGAGCAAACTGAGTAACGCTTATAACGCTCGGTAAGAAGGCGATCTGGTAGGTTGGGTTTCGCTACCTTAACCCAACAAATAACAAATCTATAAGTATTGGCGATCGCATCGTAAGAGAAATAAGAGATTGCGATGAGCCGTTTAAAAAAGTCGCGCTCTAAACACAAGATTTGGGGAACAGTTATCGCAAAAACGCGATCGAAAACCTAATAAAGATTGATAACTGCTTGGCTAAATGATGTCGAAAAACACTGTAAACCGTTGGTGGAGAGGCTTATTTTCCATTCCCATAACTCTAATCGTTTGGGACTCAATTGCTCCTATTGGACTCGCTATACCGCCAAGAAATCCCGACCAAACGGTTGAATGCGATATCTTAGTTGCTGGCGGCGGACTTGCAGGATCGGCAGCCGCTTATGAAGCTTTGTTAAAAGGGAAGACAGTTTGCTTGACAGAAATCACCGATTGGGTAGGGGGACAAATATCATCTCAGGGAACCTCCGCTTTAGACGAACGCAAAACCCAACGGGATAAGCTGTTCTATCCGCGCGGCTATTTGGAATTGAGAAACGGCATTGAAGAGAAATATGGCGAACTCAATCCTGGCGACTGTTGGGTTAGCGAATCCTGCTATCTTCCCGAAGACGGTCATCAGATCTTGATGAAACAATTAGAAGATGCAGCCGAAAAAGGCGAGGGCGAACTAAAATGGTTTCCTTCAACCGTTATCAAAGACTTAGAAATTGGCAAAGTTGCCAATGGAGGAACCGGAGAACAGATTAAAAGCGCGATCGCAATTCAACACAGTCCAGCCGCAGGCGCACCACCTCTCAACACCGAACCCCTCTCGAAAACCATCGAAGATGCTTATATCCGCGTTCCTACCTCGAACCTTCTTCTTCCAGCGCTACTGCCGATCCTTATTGTCCGCAGGGATTTACCTACACCTTCGCGATGGAAGCCACCGAGGAACCCCAAAAACACGAAATGCCTCCTAATTATCTCCAGCATTCTCCTTACTACAGTTATGAATTGGAACGTCTGGCAAGCTTTAATTTAGTCTTTACCTATCGACGTATCTGGAGTCCGCTAGAAGGGCCGTTGGAAACATTCGGCGGCGTTACCTACGAAGCCCCGATGCCTGGAGATATTTCTATGCAAAACTGGACGTGGGGCAACGATTATCGTCCGGGAACCTCTCAAGATAACCTCATTTATAGTCGCGAACAACTCAAAGCGACGGGACAATTAAATCCTGGCGGATGGATGGGAGGATTGCGGACAGAAACCCTCCAAAAAGGCGAAGAACACGCAATAGGATTTTTTTATTGGTTAGTAATGGGAACCACCGATTCTCAACTTGGGGAAGGCGTGAAAAAGCCTAATCCTAACAATCATTTCTTGGCAGGATTGGATTCTCCGATGGGAACGGCACACGGCTTATCTAAATATCCTTATATGCGAGAAGGACGGCGAATTATGGGACGACCTTCTTATGCTTATGAAGATGGCTTTGTAGTTAATGAAATCGATATTTCTCGCCGCAACTACCAAGACGACTACTATCGTCAAACCTTATCTGCCAGCGAATATCGTCGCCTGCAAGCAGCTTTAGCGGGTTTAGAAGGACTTAACGTTGTTGAAGGGAATGTTTCGCCCGATGCCGTCCAACGACGCAGGAGATCGACTATTTATCCCGATGCAGTCGGAATCGGTCACTACGCGATCGACTTTCATCCTTGCATGACCAAATCGCCTCCAGAAGCCCCTGGCAATACCGAACGCGAAGGCGAACGTCGCGGTCAAGGACAAGCTTATCCCTTCCAAATTCCCCTGCGGGCTATGATTCCTCAAAGATTAGATAATTTATTAGTAGCCGGAAAAAGTATTGCCGTCAGCCACATCGCCGCAGCCGCGTATCGGGTACACTCCTTTGAGTGGTCGTCGGGGGCAGCAGCGGGAATCACCGCAGCGTTTGCTTTGGATGATGGCGAAATTTTGCCTTATCAGCTAGTTGACCAAGCCCCGATTATTAAAGAAAGAAAGTTGCTGCAACTTCAGCGTATTTTGAATGAAAGTGGCAATCCAACTGCTTTTCCCGACACTTCGATCTTTAATGAAAATTGGGATGAGTGGAACTAGTTGGGGTTAAGCAACGAATCCGTCCTTGCTTAGATTTGCCTAACTGCGATCGCCAATGCTTGGTCTTTTGCTGGGGGCGCAGTAAATCAAGACAGAGCGGTTTTTTTTGACTACTCCGCCGACTTAAAGTGCGGCGGATTCTAATAAGGTTGTTTCGTGACGGGTTGAAACGCCGTCACTACACGTTTTTACCTGATTAGCTG
>JALOOL010000178.1 GCA_025454425.1 Hydrococcus sp. Prado102
AACAAAAACAAATAGTTCCCAATAAAACGACTTAAAGAATTCCTGAGTTATAAGCAATCATTCGTATAAATCGAGAGTTTATCTATCGCCTCTCTATTGGTTTCTAAAATTAATCTGGATAATCAAAAAATCCCCTCATTTTTGAAGGGATTAATTTGACGATGCTACTTAGCAAAGGTTATCCAAGCGTACAAGAATTACGAAAACACCATCGCAGTAAGGTTACTCCTGCAACGAACTTGACAATTTCTAGAAACCAGTAACCCTCATGTAGATAAATCATTGCAGCAGGCATGGTGTTGATTGTTTCAAAAAAGTTGAGTTGTAATCCTAAGCTACTGATTTGGGGAGTTAAAAAATAAGTGTAAACCAGAGGAATAAATAAAAGAAACCCAGATAAAATTAGCGACAAACGTTTTTGGAGGCGATCGCTATAAGGAATCAGGCGATCGAAACGAAGTCCCAAAAAACCCGTTAAGACCAAAGCGGCACATAACAGTTCAATTCGATTGAAAATGCCAAAAAGCGTGTATCCAGCGCTGGCGAACCCCGATAGATTCATCATTCCCGTTACCCATAAGCTAGGAACGATCGCGAAATCTATAATCAAACTGCCACTGAGCCAGAAACCTAAAGCAAACATTATGACGGCAGACCAGTTAGGATGTAAGCCGCGTTCCGAAATAGCATTCATATTGTATGATTCCAAGTTTTTATCCTACTTTTTACTCTAGTCAAAAAATCTGTCAAAAGTCTTAGAAGTTCACAAAACAATAAATGACTGACTTTTACACTTGTTAGAAATACTTAGCTTAGAATTAGGATTATGTTATGAATTACAGTCCAAATTAGATCGATCTAACTAAAGCTATGTGTAGCGGTGTGTGTGGGAGTGAAAAACTCAAGAAAAGCAAATTAGAGATGCAATCGTCCCAATCGATTTATCTGGATGGGTGATATGCGCTCAATAGAAAAACTTCGCAATGTTGTCGCTTTACGCGGCTGGAATCCGTTTGAATTACCTCGTTTAGGAGGAAACCGTCGAGCCAAACGGCGATCGCCCTCAAAGAAGCTCGTTTATCCAAACAAAGTCGTTAAATCTTCAGTTTTTAAAGCCAAGCCCCAGCCAAAGGGTCGTACTGTCGGACAACAGGCACAGTCGATTCTAATCATGCTATTTATTAGCTTGGTCTTACTTGGAGGAATAGGAGCGCGTCTGGCGTACCTACAATTAGTTGATGGCTCCCTTAATCGCGAAAGGGCTGAAAACAATCGCATTCGCATTATTCCCAAACCTCCCGTTAGAGGAAATTTATTCGATCGCAAAGGTAAGGTTTTGGCGACAACGCGCCTAACCCATGCAGCATATCTTTGGCCGATGGTGCAAAAACAACCAGACTGGCCCGAACAACTCGCCCGTCTTGCCAAACTACTCAATATCCCCAAAGAAGAAATCCAACAAAAAGTAAAACAAGCTGGCGCTAACTCGCCCACTTTGATTCGGATTGCTCGCGGTTTAACCCCCGCTCAAATTACCGCGCTTGAGGAATTTGGCAGCGATATTAAAGGTCTAGAAGTCGATATCGAAACCGTGCGCAGCTATCCCAACAAAGAGTTAGGGGCACACGTTCTCGGCTATACGGGCGAACTCAACGCCGAAGAACTCGCCAAGCGCCGCGCTCAGGGCTATCGCATGGGCGATATCGTCGGTAAAATGGGGGTTGAAGCTGCCTTTGAGAACCAGCTAAGAGGCGAATGGGGAGGAATGCAGCTTGAGGTAGACGGTTCGGGGAAAGTGATGCGGGTTTTAGGGCAAAAAATCGCCAAACCAGGCGAAGACGTGACCTTAACGCTGGATATAGAAGTCCAAAAAGCGGCGCAAGCAGCACTGGGCACGCGCAAAGGCGCGATCGTTGCTCTCGACCCCAAAGATGGCTCAGTATTAGCTATAGCCAGCAACCCTACCTTCGACCCAAATATTTTTTCTGGGCAAATTACAAAAGACACCTGGAAAAAACTCAACAGTAAAGGCAATCCTTTTATCAATCGCGCTCTACAAGGCTTTCCACCCGCGTCTACTTTTAAAGTGGTCACGCAAACCGCAGGAATGCAATCGGGCAAATATCCTCCTAATAGCATCTTGCCAACCTCCGCTTATTTGTATGTGGCTGGAACGGCATTTGGAGAATGGAATCGAGCCGGATTCGGCCCGATGGGATACGCTAGGGCAATGGCATGGAGTAGCAATACTTTTCACGGTAGAGTTGGGATTGGCGTGGGGGGGTCAACGCTTATTGAATGGGCGCGACGTTATGGTTTTGGTTCTAAGACAAAAATCGAACTCCAAGAAGAAACCCCAGGCTTAATCGCTGACGATGCTTGGAAGCGAAAGCGATTTGATATGAAATGGTCGGATGGCGATACGGTTAATATGTCTATCGGACAAGGCTTTACGCTGGCAACGCCGTTGCAGGTGGCTGTAATGTTTGCTGTCCCCGCCAATGGCGGCTATTTGGTTCAACCGCACCTGCTCAAAGATAACAAAGAGCCAAACCAGCACCGCAAATCGCTGAATTTAAAGCCAGGAACGATTAAAACGCTACAAGAAGGACTGCGAGCCGTAGTTGCTAGCGGAACGGGAGCGGCATTGAGAGTGCCACATTTACCGCCGGTGGCTGGGAAAAGCGGAACCGCAGAAGCACCGCCAGGGGAAAACCATGCTTGGTTTGGGGCTTATGCGCCGTTTGATAAGCCAGAAATTGTCGTGCTTGCCTTTGCCGAACATTCTGGCGGCGGTGGCGGGAAGGTAGCCGCGCCAATGGTCAGACAAGTTATGGAGGCATATTTCAAGAAGCAGCCAGATAAGAAGAAGTAGCAGGAGTTTAGGGGCGCAAGAAGCCTGTTTTGGAGGGACAAAGGAAAATAGTTATCTAAACTGTTTGAAAAACGTCCAGCTTATTAAATTAAGCACTCAACCATGTTTGCAACGACAGTATGTACAAATTTGCTGCGGCTTGTGAAAGCGAAAATATTGTGTTTGGTTGTGCAAGACCTGGCTATAGTAATGAGGAGGTCAAACAATGGCTCGATTTTATGCAAACTCAAGAAATAAAACGAGTGTGTTGTCTGCTCGATCGCACTCAGTTAAATCGTTATTCAGATTTACTAAAAATTTATCAACAGATATTTGGAATAGATCGAGTTTGTTGGACACCCATAGCAGATTTTCAATTAGCCGATCGCGAAACGCTAATTCAACAAATTCTACCTTTTTTAGCAGTGGGCGATCGCCAAAATGAAAAAGTAATAATACATTGTTCTGGAGGGGTTGGACGTACGGGACACGTTTTAGCGGCTTGGTTAGTTAGCAGACGGGGAATGTCAAATAAAGATGCGATCGCAGCAGTAAGACGAACCGGAAAAAATCCCTATGAAGCGGCAATTGCTGCTGTCTTTAAAGGTCAAAATCCTTGGAAAGTTATAGCACGACTAAACGCACTTCTCGATGATTGTCGTCGTGCTGGAGAACTTTTTGATTGACCGACGAAAATAATGGGTACAAGCCGTTAACCTAAGCATGGAGGTCGCCCCCATTGGATTACAATGGGTTACGATCGCGATCTCAATATTGCCCTAGATATTTTACAAGAAGAGACGCTTAAGTTTTTGAGCGAATGGAAGGGTTTAGGCAGTAAAAAAGCACAGCAGTATCAGTTTAAACGGACTTTATATATGAGCCGGGAAATTGATTTCCCGGCGTATTATTTAATATTAGTAACTAGCAACTTGCGTTATTAGCGACCCGTGAAGTCTCCTTGTCGCCGATCGCTGATTTGGACTAGAGGAGCGAACTGCTGTTAATTTGTTGTAAAAATGTTTTAGGGGTGATTCCAACTAATCGCTTAAAATGACGGTGAAAATGGCTTTGATCGACAAATCCGACGATTCTTGCAACATCGGCAATAGTCGCTTCTCGCTTCATCAGTAATTGTTTTGCTCGTTCGATGCGACACTGAATTACATACTGATGGGGGGTAATTCCAGTCGAGCGCTTAAATAGCTGCACAAAATAATGAGAACTGATTTGCACGACAGCAGCGAGTTCGTGAAGGCTTAAATCGCGATCGAGATGGGCATTAATATAATCAATGACTCGTTGTAGTTTGAGTTTCGATAATCCTGTGCTATAGGTTGGCAATACTAACTGTTGCGCGCAGTAATGCTGTAATAGATGCACCATCAAGGTTGTAGTCATTGTTTGCGCGTAAAGACGACCGACCTTACCTGGATTTTCTAATGTTTGTTTGAGTGCGAGTCCAATTTGATGAACGAGGGGGTCAGGCGTTGCAAAGTGCGGGATTAATTGAATGCGATCGCATTCAATTGTTTCATCAACAGTACGCAGAAACTCTTTTGTTTGAAGCCCTAGAAGGATCGCACCGCCAGCGATATCCCAACCCGCACGATGCCAAGCATTCGCGGGGACAATTACTAAATCTCCTTGTAAGACTCGTTCGCGGCGCAATTTCCCGTCGATCGCGCGTTCTGCTTTAACGGGGGTAGGCAAATCGATAAAAATCATTATTCCATGCTGTTTTATGCAAACATCGGGGGTTTGTCCCGGCACAAAATTGTCATAAGCAATAAGAAGATCGTTCCATTGGGCAGATACGCTACTAAGTACGGGCGATCGCGAAAAAATTCGTTGATATCCTCTCTCCTTTTCCTTGGCAAAGTCAACCATGAGCGATGGCATATTGGTTAGGCTCCCATAGCGTCCAAGATTATTACAGTATATTTGGTATAAGCTAGGAGCTAATGCCAGTTACAGGAAATATTTATTATGGATAAAGCAATGCTTCAAGAAAAAATCGCTTTGGTTGCTAGCAAGCGAGAATTTCTAGTGCAACTCTTAGAAAAGCCGAATTTAGGCACGTTACGCCTAGATGTTACTCAAGCGTTGGAAGAATTAGACGACTTACTCGAAGAATACAGAATAACCTTTGCTCAAGGTTAATTCATCTCAAATCCGGTTAAACTCATATCTTGCACTCTTGGCAACAACCGCTGGGAAATGAATTAAGCGTCTCATAACATCAAGTCCATGTTTTATGGACTGAAATGCTTATGCAGTCGTATGAATCAACGATTTTGCTCGATGAGCAGACTATTGAGAATGGTGCAAGATCTCAGGTTAAACAAACCTAATTAAAAATCTGTAGGGGCGAACCGTCATTCGCCCCTACAAGTTATTTGCCTGTCAAAGAAATATATTTGGATAGTACTTGCCCATCCAAAATCTATCCTGTGCGATTTATGGTTCGACCCAACGACCGTCAGCTTTAATCAGATTAATCAATTCCTCTACGCCTTGTTCTTGTGGAACTCGCTTGATTTCTTCGCGTCCGCGATAGAGGGCGATATAACCTGCTTGTTTGCCAACATAACCATAGTCTGCATCTGCCATTTCTCCTGGCCCGTTGACGATACATCCCATGACGGCAATATCTAGCCCCGTCAGGTGTTTGGTTGCTTCTCGAACTTTGTGCAATATTTCTTCGAGATTAAACAAAGTACGACCGCAAGACGGACAGGCTACGTATTCTACCATTGTTTTGCGCAGTCCCAACGCTTGTAGAATGCTGTAGCAGACGGGAATTTCCTTTTCTGGTGCTTCTGTGAGGGAAACGCGAATCGTATCTCCAAGTCCTTCTGCTAAAAGGGTAGCAATCCCTGCTGTAGATTTAATGCGACCGTATTCGCCATCGCCTGCTTCGGTTACTCCGAGGTGCAACGGATAATCCATTCCTAATTCGTCCATGCGCTTAGCCATCAAGCGATAAGCTGATAGCATCACGGGAACGCGGGAAGCTTTCATCGAAATTACCAGATTTTTGAAATCGAGAGATTCGCAAATTTTCAAAAATTCTACGGCAGATTCGACCATTCCTAACGGTGTATCGCCATAAGTAAAAAGCATTCTTTCGGCAAGCGAACCATGATTTACGCCTATGCGCATCGCTTTGCCTTGTTCGCGCAAGGAAATTACTAAAGGCTCTAAGGTTTCGCGAATTTTTTCGCCAATTTCGTCAAATTCTGCTTGTGAAAATTCTGTACGATCCGATCGCGGTTTTTCAAAAACATATAACCCTGGGTTAATTCGTACTTTATCAACGTGTTTTGCCACCTCTAAGGCAATTTTCATGCCATTGTGGTGAACGTCTGCAACTAGGGGAACGGGTTTATAGGTTTTGGCAAGTTTTTCTTTTATATCCGCCATTGCCTTAGCATGAGCCATACTAGGGACGGTAACGCGGACAATCTCGCAGCCGATCTCGTGCAAGCGGCGAATCGCAGCTACAGATCCTTCGATGTCTAAGGTATCTTCATTGATCATCGATTGCACTACGACAGGATAACCGCCGCCAATCGTGACATCTCCAACTCTAACCGGACGAGTTTTGCGTCTGTGAATTACCGTGTCAAATTCGGGAGCGGAGATTGTGGTTGTGTTGGAAGTGTCCAGGGTTTGCATAACATGAACGATAAACTTTTGTAGCGAAATTATCCAGAGTTATTTCTTATTGTCTCAAATAGTTGCATCGATGATTCAGTAATTATTGGATTGCTAATTAAATGGGCGATCGCACATTAAACGTAAAATGGCGGGCAACGCCTACGATAACCTTTATCCAAGAATTATCGCGTATTGCCCGCCAACAATAATTTTAACTTTGATTTAACAGCGAAAGATATTACTCGCGACGGCTATTGTAACCGATAACAGCAACCTTATGGCGATAGATCAGTTCTGCGCCATACCATCCAGTAATCCCCAGAAGGGTTGCTACAACTGTCGAGATCGCCAGTCCTGTAAATACAATAGGTTCTGTTAAATTATCGAGGCGCAAGAGCCAGTTAACCAACGTTAGTAATAGAGCAGCTACATTTCCTATCATATGTGCCCATCCAGCCCGACGCTTGCGCACGCGATCGATCTTAATAAAATCCATCATTCCGGTTATTGCAGCTATTATACCGCTTACAAAACCCGTACCGAGCAGCCAAAGAGATGCTCTTGCCCAAAAAATATCTTGAGTTAACCAATAACCTAAATCTGTTCCAAATGCACCAACTAAAAAAGCAATTGGAAAAGTGACTAATAAAGGATGAAGGGGATGACCTGCGATCGCAGCCGTACTAGTTACGCCGCTATCTCTGTATTCATTCTCATCGCTTTCAATTAACGGTGGAATATTGGGAGTTTGCGTCATAATTCCTCTCTTGGATAGGATATCTGTTTTTTGCACAGTTAAACGAGCAACGACTTAGGTCTACCTTAATGCGCATCTCGTCTATCCCAGTTTAGGGATGAAATTAAGAGAATTTATCTATCGATGGTATGGATTTTAAAGATTTAGAAGCGATCGCGTTTTTTAAAACTCTTTTTGATTATCTTTTTGTAAAAGTCGATTGAGATACTGCAAGATCGAGATTCCTAAAATTATGCTCAAAGCCAGAAAAACCCAAAAATTCCGCGCAAATTGCGGCGAACTATCTAAAGCCAAACCTCCTAGCGGCGGGCCGATTAAATAACCGATCGCCCAACATTGAGAATTAATCGATAAATAAATTCCTCGCATTGAAGGAGGAGATAAATCGACGACAAAAGCTGAAGCAACAGGCGTATAAGATACTGTTGCGATCGCCAAAATACTTAAAGCTAAAATCGCCCAAGTTAAAGCATAACTCGTTACGATTCCTGTCAGCCAGATCGCGATAAATCCAATTCCCCAAAACAAAAAAGATATCGCCAGAGCATTACTATAACTGTAGCGATTGATAAATCTGGCAACGGGTAACTGACAAAGAATTGTTAGAATTACGTGCCCAGCAAAAATAGCACTAATTATTGCAACAGAAAAATTTCCTTCTACCGTAAAACTTTTGAAATAGAGAGGAATAGTACTTTGAACTTGAGATAAATAGGTAGTGAAAAAGATATTAACGACAGCATAGACAAGCAAACGGCGATCGCTCAAAGCGATTATCCATCCTTGACGAAAATTTGATTGGCGATCGCTAAATTCATAAGTTTCAATAATGGCAAAATAAATAATGACAAAAAATATTAAAAAAGAAACCCCATCAATAATAAATAAGACGCGATAATTTTCCGAGATTGCAATAAAAGCCCCACCAAAAACAACCCCCAATCCTAAGCCAATATTGTCCGCTAAGCGAGTAATAGCAAAAGCTTCATTACGCTGTTCGAGAGTGGTTAAATCGGCAACTGCTGCTTCGGTTGCCGGCCAATATAAACCCACTCCTAAACCCATCAATAAATTGGCGATCGCCAAAGTAGAAAAGTTATAGGTAAAAGCAAAAATGAGATCTGCAATAGTAGAAATAGCGGCAGAAAGTAACAAAGTTTTTCTGCGACCCCAGGATTGAGAATCGGCAAACGAACCGCCTAAAAAACGCCCCAAAATTCCAGAAACAGAACCGAGTCCCAAACAAATTCCAACTGCTGTTGCAGATAAACCAACGCGATCGACAAAAAAGATCGAAGCATAAAATAAAGTTAATCCCGTGCCAACTTGAGATAGCAATCTACCTGCTGCAAGAATCCAAACTTTAAAATTAAATTGTGGGATTTGAAATAGCCTATTTTTGGACATGAGAAAATGTAAATTAAATAGCTTTTATTTTGCTATAAATACTTGGTTTGAGGAAAGGGGAAATGGGTAAAGGGAAAAAGATTGATGGAAGTTTTTCCTATTACTATGAACTCTTTTTTCTAAAAAAATTTCTCATTTTCCATTGCCCACTCAGCTATAGCCCAATAGCCATTTCATTAGACTTATGGGCAAAAATAAAAATCAAATTAAACCCTTTGAAGAGCAATTTTTACCCCTTTACCCTAAATAAAAGCAAGAAATCTATTGTAGGGGCGAATGGTCATTCGCCCCTACACCCACAGGGTCAATATTTTTATATTAATTTCTTAAAACGGTGACAAAATAACAGAAAAATGAATGCCATCTTCTTGCCAAGTATCGCCGTTATTATTGGCATCTATCAAAGGAATTCCCCAATCGAGACGGGCGCTAAAGATATCTCCTTGTTGAAATTGTAATCCCAAACCAACTGATACTAAAGTACTCGGATCGGGATTTTGCACGCCACCATTATTCCAACCCGTCCCAACATTGACAAAAGGAATAACTTGTAGTAAAGAGCCTCCTGGTTCAGACGAACGAATGACGGGCAAACGGACTTCAACTCCAGCAAAAATACCATTATCGGTTAAAACTTGATTTTGACGATATCCCTCAACGCTACCCAAACCGCCGATCGCAAATTGTTCTAGAGAAACTAAAGGGCGATCCGATAATTGAAGATCGGTACGGGCAACCAATAACAAATCGGGGGCGAGTAAGCGTACCCATTGCGCCTGTCCTCGCCAAGCAAAATAACGAGTATCTGGGGCTTGAGAGTTAATATCTTCGTCAAAAGAACTGGTTGGATCGAAGATATCTAACCCGATATTAAACTCTGATCGCGCGGCTATAACTTCTCGTTCGCTGCGTTGCGTCCATTCTTGAAAAAGTCGCAAGCTGGATACTCTCGTTTCCCCTTGATTATTCGTCCCCGAAACCACCAACGGTTGTCCCCCAAAAGCGTTAAAAACTGTCTTGCTGTTTTGGCGATCGAAGGTTATCCCAAGTGCTAATTCCTGATTGGGCGTTTGAATAATCGGTTGTCGATAAGTTATTCCATATCGTTCGTAGTCTGAATCGATATTGAGGGGTTCAAAAATCGAAGGCGAGATAATCTGGCTGTAAACGCGACGATAGCCTACCTTAATCGTACCATTACGGGCATTAACAGGCACTGTATAATCAACTTCAAAATCGTCGCTGCCGTCTGTGTTGCGATAAGCACCGCGTATATTATCGCCCAATCCAAATAAGCTTGCTTCTGCGAATTCTACTCCGCGCCGAAAGCTTCCTACTTCGGGGACGCGACCGTTATCCATAAACGCTTGGGCGCTAAATGTGTCCGACGCCTCCGCCGTCACATCTAGAACGCTAGTTCCCGGACGAGTTCCCGCCGATAGTTCCGCAGAAATTTTTTCGATTAAAGGGTCGAGTTGCAGCAGTTGTAGGGCTTCTAGAAGACGAGGGACGTTAAGGGGTTTATCGGTTGCGATGGAAATGCGATCGCGCACGTAAAAGGGTTGTAGCCTCCCCTCAACTTCGACGTTAATGTCTTCTAAACTCCCTTCCACAATTTCAATCGTGACAACGCCATTTTCGATGGTTTGAGGAGGAATGTAAGCGCCAGAAGTTACATAGCCATTATCTACATATAACTTTGTTACAGCCGATCGCGCCTGAAGCAATTCTGAAAAAGAAATCTGACGATTGGTAAAGGGTTTAGTGACCTCTGCTAGTTCTTCTTGAGAAAAAACGGTACTACCAACAAATTTAAACTGCTTGACTGTTACTTGACCTGGGGCCGTTCCAGGAAATTCTTCTTCTGGCGTTGGGGTTGGTTCGACGGGTTTTAATAGTTCTTCTAGCGGGGGTAATGGCTGAGGCGTTTCTTGTTCGGGTGGAGTTGGAGTAGGAGGAATCGGAAAGCTAGGATTGAAAGTTTGCGCTTGCAGAGGTCTAATCTTGGCACTTTCGAGTAAAACTATCCCGACCAGTTGTAAGCAGAAGAAAACCAGGAAACGGAGGGACTGAGAAACCATAAAAAAATAGAAAAATGCAAAACAACACAGATAGGTCAGGAACAAGCCAGCAGTGTTTTCTCCTCGACTTAAGAGAAATTTAAATTTAAGCTAAAAGAATTGACGCCTATTTTAGGATACTTTATGCTTTATTTTTCAATAGTTTTTTTTATAATTCCTCGTTGCTTATCGTAATGTTTGCTTATCGGCACTTGCAATATAGATTGGGCGTTAAGTAAACGAGTATAAATCCAATAAAAATTCTCGTAGGCTGGAAAATAATTATGACAACCTGCGGACAAGGGTTATAAGCCTGTTGCCACACTCCTTTTACAGTTACTAGCTATCAGCTTTGGGTGCATGGCGTGCGCCCAATCGGCGATCGCGAGTCAATATTCTCCCTTGTCTTCCCAAATTTTAGATGCCGTCTCTAGGTTGGGTTTTTCCAAAACCCAAAAAACAATATATTTGTGTATCGATTTATTTACATTATAATTACAATCTTAAGCCCCTAAAATGCGGCGCAAATCAACTAAAGCTATCGCTTACGATTTGCTTAAAGAATCGCCAGAACATCTTTTTAAATCAATTTTTATGGTAATTTCTTTATTTTGCAACAATCTAAAAGCTATAATATTTAAGTAAATATATATTACAAGTTCAACTTAATAATCGGGGTTCGAGCGATCGAGCAATGAAGTAATTAACAAGAAACAATGGCGATCGCATGAAGTAAACTAATAGTAAGTTTTTTTTATCGATTGCCTTTAGTCAATGAGATTGGAAAACTCACTCTACGTAAATTTACGTAAAGATAACCTTTATAAAACCCATAAAAATTCAGTAATTCCCCTTTTGATTTAATGGGAAAGCTGATGTTTTCATATAAAAAGCAAATAAATAAGACAGGGCTAACGAAGATGATGCTATATTTGAGCGGCGCTTTTCTGACATTCAGTTTTTTACTGAACGCTTTTCTCCACGATAAAACCACATCCAAAACTCATTGGCAATCTTGGATGTGTCTCATCATAGCTACGCTCGTTTGGCCGATTGTTCTTCCCTCAATCATTCGCAAGAAATTGTCTAAAGTTTCTCTAGAAGAAATTCCTTTGTCTAACCAAGATTGGGATTTAGACAGCAAGCTAACTTGAGGGAAAATCG
>JALOOL010000503.1 GCA_025454425.1 Hydrococcus sp. Prado102
CTAAATCGTATCGGAAACAATGTGAAGCGGCGTGTTTTCAAACCGCCGCGTAACAACGTTTAAGAATCCGCGTCTTTTTAAAGCGCGGAGAAGTCAAAACGATCTCTTACCTCGAACCGGAAAATTAAGCTCGCTCGCCGATCGCAATTTGGGTAATTTGTTGAATCGTTTCAAAATCGGGAGAGGTTTTTTCTAAGTTCATACTCATCCACAGTAGATATTCAATGTTACCCTCCGGCCCAGTTATTGGCGATGGCGTTAATCCACCATAGAACCAGCCTAAATTTTGAGCCGCTTGTAGGACTTGGTAAATAGCTTCTGCTCGATCGCGACTGTTACGAACTACGCCTTTTTTTCCCACGCGATCGCGTCCGACTTCAAATTGAGGTTTAATTAACAAAATAATGTCTCGCGGTTCGACCAAAAGATTCCACAAAGGTTCGAGAACTTTGGTCAAAGAGATAAACGATAAATCCATTACGCCTAAATCAGCAGGCATTTCGCCTCTACTATATAATGTCGAAAAAGTCAAGTGACGGAAATTGGTTCTTTCTCGTAAGATAACGCGATCGTCTTGACGCAAACGCCAAGCTACTTGTCCGTATCCGACATCTACCCCATAAACCAGATTTGCGCCAGCTTGCAAGAGACAGTCGGTAAATCCCCCTGTAGAAATGCCACCATCGAGGCATATTCGTCCTTCTGGCAAGATATTAAAGGTTTTTAAAGCTTTTTCTAGTTTGAGTCCCCCGCGAGAGACGTATTTAGGTTTTTGTTGAATTTCAATTTCTGCGGTGGGATCTACTTCCGTTGCTGGTTTGTCGATGGTTTGTCGGTTAACCTTGACTTCTCCTGCACGAATGAGACGCTGTGCTTGTTGGCGAGATTCGCAAAGATTGAGGTTTACTAGTAGTGTATCGAGTCTTTGTCTGGGCACGATATAGCAGTTTTCTTTTAGATGAAGTACATAGCTTATAGTCTTAAAGCAGAGGGCTTTTATGCAGAAGTGAGACGTATTTCATAAATCGGATGGGAATACTCGTTATTGTAAATAAATTTTGGAATTTATGTCTTTAATTTTTTCAGTACTTGTCACTTTAGTTGCTTTTTTAGTTGCTTTAAATAGTAAAAATCTCGCTGGCGAAAAAAATAATAAAACGATTCGTGCGATCGCACTTTTAATTGGAGTACTAGCGACTTTACTTTCTTTTTATCAATTGATTTCTCGCTTTCTAGTTATTGTGCCAACTGGAGAAGTTGGAATTGTTGAGGTGTTTGGCAAAGTTGAAGGGCGATCGCTTTCTCCTGGCGTTCATTTCATCAATCCTTTTGGAAGAGTTATTGAATTTTCTTCTCGATTAAAAGACATTAAGGAAACTGTCGATACGACATCAAAAGAAGGATTGGAGTTTAAACTCGATGTCAGCTTGCAATATAAAATCGACCCTCAAAAAGTAGGAGAAGTTTATCAAAATATTGGAACTCAAGAGCAAGAAATTATTATTTCTCGATTTCGGTCGATTGTTCGCCAAACGACAGCTAACTATGAATCTGGGTCAATTTATGGAGAAAAACGTCAGGAAATTGCCCAACGCCTGCATCGGGAAGTTAGTAATAATTTAAATCCTTTAGGTTTTATCGTCGAAGAAACTTTGTTGAGGAATGTTATTTTACCTGAAAAAATCCAAGCAGCAATTCAACAAAAATTAGAAGCGCAACAACAAAGCGAACAGCTAGATTTTGAGATAGAAAAGGCGCGGAAAGAAGCCAATCGCAAAAAAGTTGAAGCGCAAGGACTAGCTGACTCTCAAAAAATAATTTCTCAAGGCTTAACCAAAGAAGTTTTGCAACTAAAAGCGATTGAAGCTACCGAAAAACTAGCTCAATCACAAAATAGCAAAGTGATTATTCTTGGTGGCATCGACTTTAATTAAGTAATCAGACATAAATTCTGACTGTTCCCCATTCCCTACTCCCTACTCCCTACTTCCTACTCCCTTATTCTCATACTCAGTTTTTCATTTCCAGAGAAGATAAAAAATATTTTGGCAAAATGCGATCGCAACAAAATAATGTTCCCGACGCAACGCATAGCGGAATCGTCACCAGATTGAGCAAAGGAATACTAATCAATCCCAAACAAACCAACCCAAAACCAGCACTTGCTGGCAAACTCTTATAAACAATGCCCAACTTCTCTCGAAAACTCAATCGTCGGCGTTCTAATGGCCCGTCAAAAAAATCGAGACAAACAATCGTTCCAGTTAGAATGATGCCGCCAGTTGTCGAAAATAGCGTACCGATTCCCGCAACAAAATTAAGTAAAAATAAAGGAATACCTATACAGATAATTAAAGCTAATTTTTTCAATTCAAACAGAATTGCTCGTCCAATATCTTTAACAATTCCAACTTCTACAACTTGTAGTTGTCCCGTGCGGAGTTTTTCTAATTGTTCTGAAAGCTTACCGTACCAAGGCGCACCCAAAGTAACTCCAACTTGAGCAAACACAAAACCCGTTACGAGAAATAAAATAATAACTAACAAAAAACGCAATAAAAAACCCAGACCAACAATTAAATACTCCAAAATCCCCAACCAAGCGGGAAGATTGGCAATTAATGTATCTATCCAATTAGTTAGACTGACAATCAGATCTTGAATCGCCTGCCAACCGAAATAAAGGGAACCTGCATAAAAGGTAATCCCCAAAATAAAATTGAGCAGGATTGGTACTAATAAATAACCCCACAAACGAGGAGTACGTCGAACAACAGCTAAGGCGCGAAAAGGATAAGAAGCTCCCGAAAAGAAGCCAAATCCGCTCAAGACTTGTCGCATAATTGGTGATTGGTGAGTGGGAGATTGGTGAATGGGAATTGGTTATTCCATTGTCCCGATATCCCACTCACCGATATTTCAGCTTCTTTTATGAATTTTGATTGGGCAACACTCCCACTCTAACATCCAAATTCGCGGTTTCACCGTTGCGCTGTATGGTTAACGGGAGGGCATTACCAACAGCCGTTTTTTCGACAGCATCTTGTACTTGGTCGGGGGTGTTGATAGATTGACCGTCAATACTCTGGATAATATCGCCCGCTCTTAAACCCGCTCGGTCTGCGGGAGAATTAGGAATGACTTTAACAATCAAAATTCCTTTGTCTCCTTCAACTGTCAAACCTTCCTCTTCTTTTAAAGCTTGTTCGAGTTCGGGGGTGATTTGTGCCATCTGAATGCCGAGATAGGCGTGTTCGACTCTTCCTGTAGCAATCAACTGTTCGGCAATTTGTTGCGCTCTGTTTATCGGAATGGCAAACCCCAGACCTTGAGCATTTTGAATGATTGCTGTATTGACACCAATAACCTCACCGCGAGCATTCAATAGCGGCCCGCCAGAGTTACCAGGATTGATTGCAGCATCAGTTTGTATAAAATTAATTCGTTTATCGCCGACCCCTATTTGAGAACTGTTACGACCCGTACCGCTGACAATTCCTGTAGTAACCGTGTTATCCAATCCTAGCGGATTACCGATCGCGATCGCCCATTCTCCGACTTGTAAGTTATCTGCATTACCCAATTGTACCGTCGGTAAATTCTCGGCATCGATCTTAACTACCGCTACATCGGTCACGGGGTCTGCTCCCATTACTCTACCCTTATAAGTACGACCGTCTTTGAGAGTGACGCTTACTTCATCAGCACCATCAACGACGTGAGCATTGGTAATAATTTCACCGTTGGCGCTCAGAATGAATCCAGAACCGAGTCCCCGTTGAACTTGCCTATTGGGAGTAGAAGGAATTTGCGACCCAAAGAAGTTGCGGAAAAAAGAATCGTTAAACATTTCTGGAGCTTGCATGTTTACCGTGCGCGAGGCATTAATCCTAACTACCGCAGGCCCGACGCGATTGACAACATCGGTGACAAAATTAGTAGGAGTGGCGATCGCAGGAGCTACATTATTACTAGGCTTCTCATTATTTTGAGCCAAAGCGGATGTTTGTGGCGATCTCGTCAAATTTTGAGGATTGCCAACAAAGTAAACTCCTCCTATCCCAACTCCTGCACCTAGCAGCATCAGTGATAGGTAGGCAGCCATTTTTTTGATAGGAGAGGTAGAAGGCTTAGGAAGAGTTTCTGAATCAAACGTCGATTGTCTCATTTGTCGTTGTATCGTCAGAGATACTTTATGTAATTAGAGGAATAAAGAAGTCAGCCCATGTGTGAGGAAGCTTTGAGGAAAACGGGCTTGAATGCTTGGGCTGATATTTTTTAATTTAGATGAGCGATATGAATTTCTCGTGACGATTTTATGAACTTTTGATGTACTTGTTAAAACGAGGCAATAGACCACAAAGAATAGGGAATAGCTTTCAAGGGTATATTTTTAAGATTTTTGATATTATTAGTCAGTCTTGGCGGACAAGTAGAAGCCAACTTATCGGTTTGTATCTTAACACCTTTAAATAAAATATAATTTGATATTTTTAGCGATGAGTATCTTAAAAATAATCATTCGGAAACTTCATTGATTTACTTCTAAGATATGCTTGAATAACTATGAAGAAAAACGATTTACAATTTTACGAGCTAAATGCAGACAAATGGTGGGACGAAAATGCAAAAATTTATGCGCTTTATCATTTAAATAAACCTCGATTTGAATTTTTCGATCGCTATGTTTCTAATTGGCAGGGATTAAAAGCACTAGATGTTGGTTGTGGCGGTGGCTTTTCTTGCGAGTTTATGGCAAAACGCGGAGTTATTGTATCCGGTATCGATCGCTCTCAAAAATGTATCGAAGCTGCTCGCAAACACTCAGCTTGCTAATATCCTTAACTCAAAACAAAGGTAGGGTGGGCAATGCCCACTTTACAAATTATTAAGATAAGGGAGTCATAGGCGAATTAGTAAGCTCATATTTCTAACTAGTAACTCATACCATTTTTCTAGAAGAAGCGCTCGACATCCTCTCTCCTGTCTCCCAATATGGGTTAGGAGTATGGGGTGAAGGCAACTAACTATTGCTATGACTTTTGAAAATTGGTATTAGGTTAGTATGAGATAAGAAATCCACAGTTAAACTCTAATACTCCAATGAGTGCGACCCAAATAGGAAATTTAAC
>JALOOL010000179.1 GCA_025454425.1 Hydrococcus sp. Prado102
AGCGATCGGCGACCAAAATAATTCGTAATTCGTAATTCGTAATTCGTAATTAAAATACTTTCGACTTTCGACTTTCGACTTTGGTAACTGGTCACTGTAAAAGGTAAGGGTGCAAAGGTGCGGTAAGAGCGCACCAGCAGCATCGAGAGGTGCTGGCTCGGTAAACCCCGGTTGGGAGCAAGGTCGGAGGGAACTATGGTTGGTCTTTTTCCAGTCCCGTCTTAGAGAACCGCTTGAGGTGTCTGGTGACAGGCATCCTAGATAGATAACCGCCCGTATGAGAGTTAGCTAAGCTAATTGTTATACGAACAGAATCCGGCTTATGTCCGACTCTCTCCTTTTATTTCTTTCGTGCTTATGAAGGTTAAATTCTTACTCAATACGATCGCGATTATATCGATCGCCGCAATAAATTCCCCTATTTTAGCTGTTAATCCAGGACAAACGCCCGATTCATCGTTAATACCTGCAAATGCAGTTGCGCATTACGATATCGACGAACTTGAAGGGGTAGAAAAAAGAATTCGCGCCAACCCCAACGATGCGGATGCTTATCTTCATCGAGCAATGATTCGCTCTCATTCGCAAGAAGACTTTGCAGGCGCAATAGAAGATTTCAATAAAGCTATTCAACTCGATCCCAATCAAGCTGAAGCTTTTAACTACCGAGGTACGTCTTATTTTTGGCTTAAAGACTATCAAAAAGCAATGGCAGATTATAACCAAGCCATTCGCCTCGATCCTAATTTAGCGATCGCCTATTATAATCGCGCTTATGTTCGTCTGGAGATGGGAGATAAACAAGGCGCGATCGCAGATTTTCGACAGGGTGCTACTTTGTCAAAAAAAGAAGGCGATATGATGTCTTACGATCAAGCACAACAAATGATCCAGGACTTGCAGTAAACAAAGTATAAAATCTAGATGACTTCCGATCCCCGACGCAGCAAACAACTACAAACCCTTATTCAAAAATTGGGATTGCCAGCAACGACATCCGTTAACTGGTCGCTACTAGACTTAGCGTTGACACATCCAAGTATTTCTCGCGAAAAGAATTATCAGCAGTTAGAATTTGTTGGGGATGCAGTGGTGCGATTGGCGGCGGCGCAAGTGTTGTTAGAAACCTATCCCGATGCGCTAGTTGGGGAATTTGCCGCCGTTCGGTCTATGATGGTGAGCGATCGCACTTTGGCTGAGTTTGCCGAGATTTATGGATTGGAGCGTTATTTATCCATTTCTAACAGTGCGATCGCCGACAAAGCTGGAAAAATCTCTCGCCTTGCAGATGCTTTTGAAGCAATATTGGGCGCACTTTATCTCAGCACGGGGACGATGGAATTGGTGCGTCCTTGGTTAGACGATCTCCTTAAAGAGAAAGCCGCAGAAATTCGTCAAGATCCCGCTCGTCAAAATTATAAAGATGCCCTACAAGAATGGACGCAGGCACAATACAAGATTTTGCCCGAATATCGAGTTCTAGAAATTATACCGCCGAGTAATGACGAAGAACGCTTTAGTGCAGAAGTTTGGCTCGGCGATCGCATCTTGGGAACCGGAGTAGGACGATCTAAAAAGGCTGCCGAACAAGCCGCAGCAAAAGATGCTTTTTTAAGCGTAATACGCGATTAGGGACGACAATTGCTACTTTATTCTACTTTTTTGATTTTCTTTTGCTTGTCAAGAATCCAAATCCTAATACTAAAAACGAGCCAAGAATTGTAGAGGGTTCGGGAACGGTTTTACGAGAGAGAATGCCATCTATCCAGCTAGCATAAGTGGAAACGCGCGTATCGAATCCCAACTCGCCAAACGACCGATTATTAAAAGGATCGATATCTATAGGAAAGAATCCTCCTAAAGAAAAGGATGTCACCCCTGCGATTTCTCCATCAATAAATGTTGGCCCTCCAGAATCTCCAGAAGCTAAAAAAACTTCTTCTTCACCCAGTCCCAAATCATTGATGCCAAAAAAGAAACCAAACGCATCATTTTCTGGCAAACCATTATCAAAGTCATATGCCAACAACGCACCGGGAGTTATTGTTGGATCGACAATATCTCCCAGGGAGTCGTATCGATTTTTTCCAGAACGTTTCGCCAAATCAAAGAAAACTTCTCCCTCATTGCCATTACCAGAATTCCCGTATCCTACCTTAGTGCCTACCTGAAAGACTTCATCTGTATCTCGATAGATGTCATACCGTTGTGCCGCATCGGGTGCGATCGCTCCAAGTTCTAAAATGGCAATATCGCCACCCAAAAAGTCTCCTTTCCAATCGGGATGAATAAAATATTGGGTGACAGGTAAGATGACATCTCCTGTATCTAGCTCAAATCTGACTGTGCCATTGGTAGAGTTAAGAGATCCTAAGTCATCGGTCAGACAATGAGCGGCAGTGAGAATATGTCTGCCTGTTGTTAACAGAGAACCCGAACAAAAATTCGAGAAATCGGGTTCGATTATCTCTTGAACTAAAACATCCACTACACCATCAAAGGGTGAAGGAGGTCGAACTATGCGATCGTCTGGATTGCCAAAAGTGGTAAGCGCTTTAACTGGCAAAGCGGCAGTAAAAGCAGTGAGGAATCCAAACATAGACCAAGTAGCCAACTCTTTTGCTTTAGAAAAAGTAAGAGTATTCATCAACGTTTATATCTCCCAAAGGTGGCTCGGTTAGGTGCGATCGCAGGAAGTATTCCATTTAAGTAATACGAGCCGAAATGCTCGCGCTTAGAGGTTTTTACATATTTGGGACGATCTCGATCGCATTGGCATATGACACCGAGTATCTGTCAAATTTGCTAATGTCTATCAATTCTTTGGGGGTTGATGAGTTCGTTTATGCACAAATGTTTAATAAAACCGAAGCAAACGGCAAAAACCATGGAAAATCACGATTAGCAAAAAGACAAGATTGCGCAGAAATGTTGTATCTGTATCGCCGCCAAGACGAATAATTTCAATAACTGCTTGTCGGTAATCGTGCTGATGTCGCAACCATACTTGAATGACAATAGGAACCGTATGATAGATGTAACCGCTGATGCTGCGATCGCATCCCAAGCGCGTCGCAAACACTTTTGGACTTTCTCGCGCGATCGCACTCTTGACAGATTTATCGATTGATGATAAAAATTCTTCTGCTTCTGTTCCTAAATAATCTTGTAGCGTTTGATAGTAAGTTTGGGGCGATGTGTCTTATCAGAGATAATTTTTGGCTTTCTAATATATAGGATTGGGATTCAACTTTCAGCAACCCTTTATACTATCTAAAAGTGGCTAGCAACTATAGAAAACAAATTTTATGGCATACTATTGGTTCAAAGCTTTTCACCTAATTGGCGTTGTCGTTTGGTTTGCAGGGTTATTTTATTTAGTGCGGTTGTTTGTTTATCATGCGGAAGCTTACGAACAACCCGAACCCGCCCGCACCATTCTCAAAAATCAATATCAAATTATGGAAAAACGCCTCTACAATATCATTACCACACCTGGAATGTTGGTAACGGTAGCGATGGCGATCGCGCTAATTTCCACCGAACCGGAAGTTTTAAAGTCGGGTTGGTTGCATATTAAACTAGCTTTTGTAGTGCTTCTACTTGGCTATCATCATTACTGCAAGCGGATTATGAAGCAGTTAGAAAAAGATGAGTGCAAGTGGACGGGACAGCAATTTCGCGCCCTTAATGAAGCCCCAACCATTTTGTTAGTGGTAATTGTCTTGTTAGCTGTTTTCAAAAATAATCTGCCTTTGGATGCGACTACCTGGTTAATTGTTGCGTTGGTAATCGCGATGGCAGCATCAATTCAACTTTATGCTAAAAAACGCAGACAAGATAAAGAAAGATTGATGCAAGTCACTCAAGAGTAAAAAAAGTAACATAGTAAAAAAGCGAAGTTTTTTCTTTAAAAAGAGAAAGTTTCGCTTTTTTCATTGAAAAATATCGAGCGATAAAATTTATTATGAAACTAAAAAAAAATCTGTTGTAGCAACAGGTATTCGGTTTTCTGCTAACAGAAACGATCTTGAAATTGCACGAGCATATCTTTATATTATGCACAATGACTTACACGATAGACATTTTGGATTACTCGAAGATTTATTTGTAGAAGACGATTATAGAGGTCAAGGCCTTGGTTCTAAATTATTAAAAGAAGTTATTGAAAAGGTGGGCATTATTAGATAAAGTCTCAAGTTTTATTAAATTATTTGAGATAATGCCCACCCTACTAATTACTATTAATTACTTTGCTTTCGATTCTAACTCAGCAACGCGACTTTTGAGGTCTTGATTTTCTTGTTTGATTTTATCCATTTCATCGCGCAATTCTTTAATAGCTTTATCGGAACCCAATTTTTTCTGTACTCTACCAACAGCTTCTTCTGCGATACGTCGCACTCTTCCATCGGGAGTTTGTTCGGCTAAAGATTGCAGAATTGCGATCGCTTTTGGCGTTTCCATTAATCCGAGTGCAAAAGAAACCGCTACTTGAGTTAAGAAGAAAGTTTCTTTAGAAATTGCTTCGAGGCGATCGAGAATTATCTCTAGTTTATCGGGAGTTTGACCGACAGAAATTGCTCCCAATGCGCGAATAGAAGCCAATCGCAATGGCTGAGGAATTCCTAATTTGGTATAGTCGAGAATAATATCGACAGCAGCAGGAGAAGATTTGAGAGTACTTAATCCGGCGATCGCGCCAGATGTTACGACTTGATTCCAACCGGATCTTTGTTCTAAAACTTTTTTGAGTAAGTCAATAACTTCGGCTTCTTTTTCTTTTAAATTCCCCGTTACCATTCCTCCCAAACTGCGGGCGGCGGAAGCTTCTACATAATAACTTGCATCGCCTTTTTCTAGAACGTTTTTAATCGCTTCATAGCATTCTGTGGTTCTAAGATCGCCTAATGCTTCTACAACAGCGCGACGAACTTTTGCATTCTCATCCTGCAATCCTTTGACTAAAGCGGTTCCAGCTTGGTCTAATTGTACCTTAGCTAATTGTCTGGCAGCTTCGACGCGAACGCCCCAAAATGGATCTTGCGTTAACGCTTCCGATAAAGCTTCAATTGCTTCTAATCCACCTTTTTTCGCTATAGCAATTGCAGCATATATACGCGAAACTGGATCGGAATCGTGTTTGAGTTGCGCTTTTAATTCCGAGATAGGATACTCTAACGTAACGGTTTTGAGGAAGTTATTACCGACATCAAAACTGATGAAATCTGGTTTTTTCTCTAGGGGAATGTAGAAGGTTTGTTCTTTTTCATGGATGCGGAAAGTAAATGTTTGCGTGCGATTATCTTTGTAACCAAAACCAATCGGGATTCTGAGATCGAATAACTCTTTTTCGCTTTGCGTTTGAGTAACGGTTAGTTTTGCGAGGTTATTATCTCCATCCCAAGAATAGGATATTTTATATTCGGGATGTCCGCCACGGAAGACATATTGGTCGAAAAGGAACATTAAATTGTATCCCGTTGTCTTTTCGATCGCCCGCAACAAATCTACCGTTTCTACGGTTTTATGAGCATTATCGCGCACGAATGTATGAATCGCTCGATCGAACAATTCATCGCCTAAAATGGTGCGAATCATATGATAGACGCAAGCGCCTTTTTCATACAAATGGCGATCGTAAAGTTCGATCGCTTCTCGGTAAACGTGAGTGACGATAGGACGACGATAGCGAGAAGAATCTTCATCGATATAACTGCGCGCCTCTCCCAATAAGTAATAAGCTGCTTCGTCTTTCCCGTATTCGTCTTCCGTCCACAATACTTCTGAATAGGTCGCCATTCCTTCTTTGATCCAGGCGTGCGACCAATGTTTAATAACCACCAAATCGCCAAACCATTGATGGGCGAGTTCGTGAACGACTAAACTTTCTGTATTGCGATTATCTAAAGTAGCGCGTTCGTCTAAAAGACAGCGATCGGTTAATAATGTTGTAGAAGTATTCTCCATTCCCCCAAAAATGAAGTCATCGACGCAGACTTGGGCATATTTGGGAAACGGATAGCGATAACCATATTTTTGAGAGAAAAACTCGATCGCGCGAGGGGTTTTACCCATGCTGCGCAACCCATCTGCTTCTCGTCCTTTTTCTACATAATAATTAACGGGAATATCATTCCATCGATCTTTCAATTCGGCAAAATCTCCCACCGCTAGCGTCATCAAATAGGTAGGATGGATTTGTTTTTGCGACCAATGATAAATCTTATCTTCTCCAACTTCTTCAGTTGCGATCGCTTCTCCGTTAGAAATAGCAATATATTGCTTGGGGACGCGGACGCGGATTTCGGAAGTCGCTAACTGACCGGGATAATCGAAACAGGGAAACCAGAATCGCGAATCTTCATCTTCTCCTTGCGTCCAAACTTGCGTTGGTTTGTTGGGGTAATGTTCGTCAGGGGAGATGAAATAGAGTCCGCGTTGGGGATTTTTGACGCTATAGGCGATCGCAATCTCAATCGGTTTGTCTTCTGTTGGGTTGAGGAGGCGAACAGTTAGCTGTTGTCTGTCATAGTCAAAAGGTTGACTGACGTTATTAACCAAAACCGAATCGATTTGTAAATCTACTGCATCTAAAGTTAGTTGCTTAATACCCGCGCGAACGGGGGTTAGAGTAATCGTACAAGTTCCCTGAAAACTTTTGTTGGGAATATCTAAGACTAAATCGAGAAAAATATGGTTGACTTGTCCGGGGCGGTCGGGATTGTAGTGCGGTTTTGCCCCTGGTAACTCAAAGGGTTTGCGATTGTTATCTTCCGTATCAAAATAGGTGCGTGACATAGAGATAAGTCAGAAATGCAAAGCTAATTAAACTAACCATAGCATTCTGCGGCTTGAAGATTCAGAAGTGCCGTTGCGATCGTCTAAAACCAGTCCCTTGATGGTTGTTGGATATTTAAGCCTCCCATATGTGGCTGTTGTATATAGTTTTCGGGCGGACGAGGTAGTTTGTCGATACAGGCTTTTGAACAAGCATTAACCAGAAGGGGCAAAACATCTGTAGCTACCCGCAACGAAATCCATACTTGATGTATATTTGAAGCATCGATTAAAGCATTACAGACACTGCATTTTTTTGGAAAACCTGCTTCTACAGTTTCCCGTACAGGAAGCTTGGGAAATGGTGGACGAAACTTAAAGTTTCCGTAAAGAGCGCGGGTACTAACAGTACTATCTTTTAACAGTTTACAGCGCGTAATTTCGTAGGGGAACCAATGCAATCGATGGGATGTGTAAGGAGTAAATTTTTCTAAATTCGTCATCTCTCCAATTTCGGGAGGTATGCGAACAAGATTGCTCCCATACAACATCAAATGCTTAATAAATTTTAATTTCAATATTGTCGGAGGTAGTTCAATAATCTGATGCCAGTCATCCGGTTTCATCTCGCGTGCGGGGGCAAACTCTTCTCGTTTATCTTCGGCTGCAATTTCTACAAGTTCTAATAATCGTTTCCAGCCATCGCATTCAATATCTTGCCGTTCTGTATGTAACTTTATCCGCAACCATTTTCTGCGTGAATTATAAACTTTAAAACATTTGCAGCAAGAACACTCAATCATATAAATATTAATTTGAAAATTTATTTTTTAGGATGTCCTGTAAAAATTGTCTCGGAATCTTTTTATTCTTCATTTAATTCAAAATTAACTCGTTGATACAGTTCGCGAACTCCGATCTGAAATTCAACTGATTCTAATACTAAAGTAGCATTTTCGCCTTCATATTCAGTTAAAACCCATTTTCCTTCTTGATTTTTAGCAAATTGTTTTACATAAAATCGATATTGGTCGATTAAAATATATTCTTTAAATTCTGGGATAGAACGATAAAAGTCAAATTTTTCTCCTTGGTCGTAATTTTTTGTAGAGTTTGATAAAACTTCGACAATTAATAAAGGATTGGTCACTGTAGTTGTACCAGTTCCCTCATAAACCGGATCGCCATTGATAACCATAACATCGGGATAAGTGTAAATACGATAGCGAGAGAGCCATAATCGAACATCTCCAATGTATATGTTGAAATTTTTATCTCTCAAAGCTAGCAAAACTCGAACATAAAAATTTCCTGCAATATTATTATGATTGGTTGTTCCCCCTGTCATTGGTACAATTTCTCCATCGCGGTATTCATTTTTGTATTCGGCTTTCTGTTCTAATGCCAAATATTCTTCTGGCGTGTAATAACGTTTTTCAATCTGGACTTGCATAAGATACCTCTCAATTTTTGGCGATCTATAATTATTTTTATGCTAATCTGTTTAAGACCTGTTATTTTTTTTAGCTCTGCATTGGCGTTGATTAGATTTTGACTACTAGACTATTAACAGTAATTTAAATTCTTGAACGATCGCGATCGCGCTACCCCGAAAAGCGATCGCGTATAGTATCTATTACAATTTAATTTTTATACCAAGCTTGTCGCCATTGCTTCATTTGGTCGATCTCTTTTTGCTGTGAAGATATAATATTCTCGGCAAGCTGCATTATTTCAGGGCGTTTGGATTTACTCAGAACATCTTGTGCCATTTTCAGCGCGCCTTCATGATGGGGAATCATTGCATTAAGAAAGCGCAAGTCAAACTCTGCATTGGCTTGTCCTAAATCCATATCCATTCGCATTGCTTTCATTTGTTCGGGAGACATGGCGATCGTGTGACCCATTTGCGAATGCCAAGCCATCGGTTGCTCTCCAGCTTTAGGATACCAGGTTTTTCGCCACAGTTGCATCTGTGCAATTTCTTTTTCTTGTGCCTCGATAATCTCGTCTGCTAGTTGTTTCATTTCGGGGCGAGTGGATTTCTGCTGCACTTCTTTTGCCATTACTACCGCGCCTTGATGGTGCAGAATCATTGCATCAATGAATCGTAAATCGTAGTCAGTATCGATAGGGCCTAAGTCCATCTCCATATTATGCTCCATGCCCTCATGTTGCATTTGTTTATTGTTAGCTTCTATAGCAGGTGGGTTTGAACTACAGGCTGTCAGCATTCCGCCGAAAGCCGTACTTCCTATTAAAGTTAGTGCTAAAAAACTTTTTTTCATCTTGCAAAACTCTCTAAAACTTTTTTCTATTTTGAAGTCTCCAGTCAACTAGAAAGTCAAGCTTTAGTAAAAAAACTTACGCGATCGCAATCGATTTTTACAATTTGTCATCATTCTCTCTTGACCCTCCAGTAGACCAGAGAGTTGAAAATAAAAATAGCTCATAACTAAAGGGTTAAAGCGATCTCTTGGCAACTTAAGATTCCCAACTTGGCGCGATTATCTTGTGCAATAACAATCGCGAAAGTAGTTAAAACAATTAACCCACCTGCGATCGTACAAGCCGATTCAAAAACCAAGCTAGTTAATCTCGCAACGCAAGTATCAAAAGCAACAACAAACGATATAAACATCCAACTTTTGGAGGTGTTAAATGGAAAACGCCAATCTAAAATTACGAGGCATGAGTTGTGCCTCTTGTGCTAGAAGCATCGAAAATGTTATTCGCTCAGTACCGGGCGTATCCGCTTGTAGCGTCAATTTTGGAGCAGAACTTGCCACTGTTACATACAATGCTAGCAAAACAGATATAGCAGCAATTCAAAAAGCTGTTGACGCGGCTGGATATTCTGCCGTGCCAATGCAAGACGACGTACTAGCCCCAGAAGATGATGCCCAAAAACGAGAACGACTTGCCGAAAATCAAAAATTAACCCGTAAAGTATGGGTTAGCGGGATTATTAGCGCCATTCTGGTCATTGGTTCTCTGCCTGCCATGACGGGATTAGAGATTCCTTTCATTCCCATGTGGCTGCATAATTCCTGGATACAATTAGTGCTAACTACTCCGGTGCTGTTTTGGAGCGGTTCATCTTTCTATATTAATGCTTGGAAAGCTCTCAAACGCCATACAGCATCAATGGATACATTAGTAACGCTTGGAACGGGTACAGCTTATCTCTATTCTCTATTTCCTACCTTCTTTCCCCAGTGGTTTATCGCGCAAGGACTTAAACCAGATGTGTATTATGAAGCAGCATCGGTAATTATTGCCTTGATTTTGCTAGGACGATTACTAGAAAACCGCGCTAAAAATCAAACTTCAGAAGCGATTCGCAAGCTGATAGGCTTGCAAGCAAAAACTGCACGAGTTATTCGTAACGATCGCGAAGTAGATATTCCGATTGCTGAAGTAGTTTTAGGAGATATCATTTTGGTGCGTCCTGGTGAAAAAATTCCCGTCGATGGCAAGATCGTTGAGGGTTCCTCTACTATTGATGAAGCGATGGTAACGGGCGAAAGTGTACCCGTAAAGAAGCATTCCGGCGATGAGGTCATTGGCGCAACCATTAACAAAACGGGCAGTTTCAAATTTCGCGCTACGCGAGTAGGCAAAGATACATTTTTAGCGCAAATTGTCAAGCTAGTACAGCAAGCACAAGGATCTAAAGCACCAATTCAACAATTAGCCGATCGCGTGACGGGATGGTTTGTGCCTGCGGTTATAGTCATTGCGATCGCCACCTTCATTATTTGGTACAACGTTATGGGTAACGTGACGATAGCGTTGATTACTACCGTAAGCGTGTTAATTATTGCTTGTCCTTGTGCCCTTGGTTTAGCTACGCCAACCTCGATTATGGTAGGGACGGGAAAGGGTGCAGAAAACGGCATTCTCATTAAGGGCGCTGAAAGTTTAGAAATGGCGCATAAGTTACAAGCGATCGTCCTCGATAAAACAGGGACGATTACGCAAGGAAAACCAACTGTTACCGATTTTGCAAGCGTTAACGGCATCGCTAATCGTAATGAGTTAAATCTTTTATGTCTTGCTGCATCTATCGAACGGAATTCCGAACATCCTTTGGCGGAAGCTGTGGTGCGATATGCCAAATCTCAAGAAGTAGAACTAACAGATGCAAAAGAATTTGAAGCGATCGCAGGTAGCGGCGTACAAGGTTACGTATGGGATCGATGGGTGCAAATCGGAACGCACAGATGGATGAACGAGTTAGGCATCGATACTAGCGCTTTACACAAGGATCGAGAGCGATTGGAGTATCTCGGCAAAACCGTAATTTGGATGGCTGTAGATGGCATTCTTGAAGGGATTGTGGGCATTTCTGATGCAGTGAAACCTTCCTCGGCTCAAGCAATTCGAGCGTTGCAGAAAATGGGCTTGGAAGTAATAATGTTGACTGGGGATAATCGTCGCACTGCCGAAACAATTGCCCGTGAAGTTGGGATTAAGCGAGTTTTTGCCGAAGTTCGTCCCGACCAGAAAGCATCTGTTATTGCATCCCTTCAAAATGAAGAACAAGGTGACAGGAAAAATCAATCCAAAATCCAAAATCCAAAATCTAAAATCGTAGCGATGGTAGGGGATGGAATCAACGACGCACCTGCGTTAGCACAAGCTGATGTAGGAATGGCAATTGGTACGGGAACTGATGTCGCGATCGCAGCTAGCGATATCACTCTCATTTCAGGCGACTTACAAGGCCAAGAAACGTTGTTGGCGTGTATGAGACAGGTATTGATTGACCATGCATTATTTACTTTTGATGTCGAAAACATCAGCTTGAAGTAGAGCTTATAACTGGCGTTGAACTGTATGAAAATATTTGGCCTGTTGTTTATTTAGGTACGGAGAAACATTTGAGCTGGGCAAGCATCCGCAGGTCTGCAGCGTTTACTATGTATATGAAATCATTATCCAGTTGATTGGGTCAATACGCCTTACGCAGCTGTGATTTTCGTGCGATTTCGCTGTTGCAAAGTCAGTGTCTTTTAACTGGCCAGTCGCGACAGAGACCAGTCGATCTGGTAGTGTGTGACAGAGGGCAAGTCGAACGCGTGGTGCGTGATTAACACACAGCATGC